>JBJFHD010000001.1:0-1966 GCA_051893335.1 Erysipelotrichaceae bacterium
TATAATCAGGATTTGAATGAAACAATCGAAAGAGAAGATGTTAAATTCACAAACCCGGAAGGCGTATGGTCTAATGAAGCAGATAATGTTCATTATTATGTTTGTAATTCCTGCGGCGGGGAGATAATCACTGATGATACTACTGTTGCGACCAAGTGTCCTTATTGTGATTCCAGTATTGTCTTAAACAGTCAGTTATCCGGTCAGTTAAAACCGGATCTGATTATTCCGTTTAAACTTGACAAGAAACAGGCTCAGGAACAGTATTTGTCACATCTTAAAGGAAAACCTCTTGTACCTAAGATGTTTAAACAGCTAAATCATGTTGATGAAATAAAGGCTATTTATGTGCCTTGCTGGTTATATGATGCTTCAATCTCAGCCAGTGCGACTTTTAATTGTGAGAAAGTCAGACATTACAGTGACAGTGAATATGATTATACCGAAACTGAGTATTATAATGTCTATCGCAAAGCCAGTATGAGTTTTAATGATATTCCGGTAGACGGCTCAACTAAAATCGATTCGGTTTTGATTGAATCAATCGAACCGTTTGATATGAGTCAATCCCAGCAGTTCACTACAGCTTATTTGGCAGGTTATATGGCGGAAAAGTATAATGTTGATGAACAGCAGTCTTCTGCCAGAGCCAATGAACGTTTACATAATTCAGCCATCAGCGAGTTACGCAGCAGTGTTATCGGTTATTCCAGTGTCACTTTGGCTAACAGTCATATCGCTTTACTGGATGGTAAAGTTAAATATGCCTTATTGCCGGTATGGTTTTTAATCACAACCTATAAAAATAAGCAGTATATTTTCGCCATGAACGGACAAACCGGCAAGTTTGTCGGTGATTTACCGGTCGACAGTTCAATTCTGTTAAAGAAATTCTTGATAATGTTTGTGATTGTTACGGTGATAGCGGCAATTATCATGCTGTTTGTCTAGGAGGGGTAAATATATGAAAAGAGTATTAAAATCTGTTTTATGCCTTTTGATAGGATTATTATTCCTCTTGCCGATTAATACTTATGCTAAAGATGCTCGATTGCACGATGAAACGGGACAATTGTCTTCTGATCAGTACAATCAGATATTGCAGATGCTGGATGATTATAGCCAACGTCATGAAATTGATATTTGTATCAACGTGGTTAATGATACCGATGGTCTTGCGATTGATGATTACGGCAATGAGATGTTTGACAGATACGGCTATGGTTATGATGAAGATTATTCCTGTATCTTATTGACCATTGATATGGGCTCACGGAAGTATTACCATACTACCGATATTACCGGTAAAGGATTTAACTATATCAGCGATTATTCGATAGACAATTTAGGAACGATTTTTGCTGAAAACTATGGAAATTACGGCTTGTATACTGCTTTATGTCAGTGGATAAATGAAGTTGATGTGATTTTAAGCAGTGCGGAAAACGGCAACATTATCGATGTTGAATTAGGGCCGGTTGTCATCAATATTGAATGTGATAAGTATATTATTGTAAGATATAACGTCTACGATTTTTCCGGTCAAATGATTACGACATTGGAATGTACTAATGGGGCAAATTATTTTGAGCTGCCAATCGGTGAAGGCTATCTTTTTATTTGCAGTTACATTTCTAATGGCTATTACGCTCCTGATGATATGTATGTTTATGTAAATAATACATATACAGTGACTACTGAGCCTCAGCCGATTAATTATTTCCATGACAGACCAATAGCTGCCGGAATTGGAGCTATTGTTGCTGCCATCTATTCAGCAATTCTAGCCGGTAAAAATAAATCGGTTAGCCGTAAATATGACGCCAGTCAGTATTTACAAACCAATTCAGTTAATTACAGTGCTGTTCATGACAATTTCTTGTATAAGAATGTCGTCAGAAGCGTTAAACCAAAGAACGATGACGATCATCACGATAGTTCATCATCCTTTGGCGGAAGCAGTTTC
>JBJFHD010000002.1:0-1963 GCA_051893335.1 Erysipelotrichaceae bacterium
AGTGGGTGGGATTCGAACCCACGCACGGGGTAAACCGTCTAACGATTTAGCAACTCACGCCGCTCAATTGCATTGCCTCTAGATATCGTTTTATTTCCATATTTTCAACTGCTTTAGATATACTGTGAATAAATTCCACATTTTACACATATTCGTCGAGGACAAGCCCTACGACACTGATGGTTAAATGGATACTAATCTTTAGATTTTTGTATCAAACAAAAAACACTAGCTAAGTTTACACTATGAACTTAATTGACTATAAAAACTGTAAACTCCTAGAATTTCATTTAGCAATTAAAATATATAATGCAATTATGGATACTACTGTTATATTGAGGCATTGCGTTTGTTAAGTTGCCTTTCTATATCCATTCCACCATAAATAACACGGACAATATTGACCACCTTATTAACTTCATCAATTAAATAGAGCACAACATACTTATCTACTGGCATAATACGTAAACCTCTACTATACCACGGCTCTTTATAGTATAGTTTAAACATAGTCGGCATGAAGTCAAGACCTAGTATATCCTTTTTGATACGGGCAATCTGTACTCGTGCTGTGGAAGGAGCTAATAAGTTGTGATTAATATAATAATAAATTGACCTTAAATCCTCTTCTGCCTCATCAGAAATGTTTACAAAATAACTCATAAGCCAAATTCCTTTTCCAAACTAGCGAAAACTTCAGAAGCAGGCTTTACTCTACCTGCGAGCACATCCTGATATCCCTTTTCCAAAGCTTCATCAAGTTCGGTTTCTGTCATTTTACTCATATCCAGCGGATGCCTATATGGTATTTTAACATCAAAAGGAAGCCCTCTTTGCAGGATAATTTGCTTATAGAACATGTTAATAGCGTTCGATACAGGAATACCTAAAGTCAATAAGATTTCTTCAGCTTGTTTTTTTACATCTGGCTCTATTCGAGCATAAAGATTCGCAGTTTTGGTTGCCATATTATCAACTCCTATATCTCTTACCTTCTTTTTCTTTATTATACATTTTTGTAAGCACAAACGCAATACTAATTTGGATGCTTTGTGTAAAAAAGTTCAAAACTCTTGCATTAAGACACTCGCGTTTTCAGTGGATTATTATCGTTCTAGCTTTAGAGACAGGTATGAGGATTGGTGAAATTTTCGGGCTAGAATGGAGTAACATCAATTTCGATAAGAAAACCCTTCTAGTTGAAAAAACAGTGGTTTCCACAACTAAAGGAAAGCTCATTAAGCCCGTAGGCAAGAACAAGTTTTCTCGCCGCACCATAAACCTGTCAGACCACACTATTGAATCATTAAAACGATTCAAGCTCTGGCTAAAAGCTGCTTCTATTAGGACTGGTTGCTCTTATGATAAAAGCAACTGGCTACTTCCCAATCCCAAGGGAGAACCAAGAAGTCCTAATTCCTTTACCTCTCACAAATTTAAGGATTTACTTGCTGAGGCCGGTATTGATAATGCCTTTAGGGTTCATGATATGAGACATACTCATGCCACCCTTCTATTAGAGGCAGGCGTAAATGTTAAGGTAGTATCCGAGAGACTTGGACATGCTTCGAATCGCATCACGTTGGACCTGTAGGCGCATGTTCTAAAAACTATGCAGACTGCGGCTGTAGATGCCCTTAATAAGATGTTTTAGAAAAAAACTGCTGACCGAAATCAGCAGTTTTTATTATGTATTTTTATTTGTGAAATTTTTGTGAACTCTTTATTTTAGGGCCTTTTTTGCTCAAAATTAGGCCCTTTTTCTCCTCTTTTTTTCCATATTTTACATAGTTTTTTTGCATAAGCCCCACATAAGCCCTACGTGTATAAAACTTAATACAAATCACTCCCAGTTATACGAGTGATAGTTTATATTTTCTTTTACGATACAAATAAAAATGGCTTCGCAGATTATCTCTACAAAGCCGTTGTTTATTGTGTTGGCGGAGTGGGTGGGATTCGA
>JBJFHD010000003.1:0-35361 GCA_051893335.1 Erysipelotrichaceae bacterium
AGGGTTTTATTTTGTATTTGTTTGAGTTGTTTATTTTTTTACAGCTCCTTTTTTTTAGTTAAAAAAACGGATTGAGTTATCAATCCGTTTTAAGAAATTATTAATAATTTTCAGCGTGTACTTCGAAGTAGCTTTGTGGATGATCACATACCGGACACTTTTCCGGAGCCTTAGTACCAACAACGATATGACCGCAGTTACGACATTCCCAAACTTTAACTTCGCTCTTTTCAAATACTTTCTGAGTTTCGACATTATTTAATAATGCACGATATCTTTCTTCGTGATGCTTTTCAATTTGAGCAACAGCTAAGAATTTTTCAGCTAATTCCAAGAAACCTTCTTCTTTAGCAGTTTTAGCGAAACCTTCATACATATCTGTCCATTCATAGTTTTCGCCTTCAGCAGCAGCTTTTAAGTTACAAGCTGTATCGCCGATACCGTTTAATTCTTTAAACCACATCTTAGCGTGTTCTTTTTCGTTTTCAGCAGTCTTTAAGAATAATGCTGAAATCTGTTCATAGCCTTCTTTCTTAGCTTTAGAAGCGAAGTAAGTATACTTATTTCTTGCTTCAGATTCACCGGCGAAAGCAGCCATTAAGTTCTTTTCAGTTTGTGTTCCGACGTAAGGGTTTTTCTTTTCTTCAACCTTTACGAAAGATGATGCAGGCTGTTTACATAAAGGACATACTTCTGGAGCACTATCGCCTTCATGAACATAACCGCATACTTTACATTTCCATTTTGCCATAAAAAACCTCCTTGTAGCAAATATAATCAACTCTTAATGAGTTTTTGACAATCTTGACAGATATAATCAATATTTAATTGATAATTTAAGATGTCGATGTTGAGTTGTTGTTTCAAAATACTTGTCAAATCTTTAATTTGGACATCGCTGATCTTTTTACAATGTCGACAAATTAGATGATCATGTCTAATGACTTTATCATAATGAACTGCTTTGTTGTCGACGGTAATCGTGCTGATATAACCGTTTTTTAACAGGTAATTTAGGTTATTGTAGACAGTAGCCAATGCAACATTGTTATTGTCATTTTTTAACAACATAAAAATATGTTCAGCAGTTAAGTGTGAAGTTGAATTATTAATGATGTCGAGTATTTTTAAAGCATACTTAGTCATAAACTCACCTTAGAATTAGAATAATTCTATTTTAGCAAAAATATTTTAAATATCAATACTTTAATATAAAAGAGTTATATATTTTATGTTAAAATATATAAGGTAAAAATATATGGAAGAAAAATATGTAATAGGAATCGGAGCAGCAAATTTTGATATTAACGGCAGAAGTATTAATCCGTTAATTGATCGTGATTCTAACCCGGGATATATGAATATTTCGATAGGTGGAGTAACCAGAAACATTTTGGAAAATGTCAGTCGTATCGGTTATCATACCAAATTGCTTTCAGCTGTCGGTGATGATATCAGCGGTCAATTGATTTTATCCAAATCCCAAATGGCTAATATTGATGTAAGCAATGTTTTAGTAGTTAAGGATTATAACTCCTCAGCTTATCTGTCTATTTTGGATCATAACGGTGATATGAAACTGGCAATAAGCGATATGCATATCATCTCCCAGCTTTCCGTTGACTATATCAAAGCTAAAAATGATTTGATTTTAAATAGTGAATTAATCATTATCGACCCTTGTTTAATTCAAAATAGTGAACTAATCAATTATATTTGTCAAACTTACGGCAGCCAAAAACCAATCTTTTGTGATCCGGTCAGCTGTTCTTATGCTTTGGCAATTAAGCCATACTTGCAATATATTCATACAATTAAACCAAATGAGTTAGAGTTAGAAATATTATCCGACCATCCAACTAAAACTTTTGAAGAAAAAATTGCAGCCTGCCAAATAATCATTGCCAAAGGAGTAAAACGGGTTTTTGTATCTTTAGGTAAAGATGGCTGCTTGTATTGCGATAATACCAATCATGTATTAACACGAAAGTTTAAGGAAGTAAAAATGGTTAATGCTACCGGTGCAGGGGACGCATTTATGGGGGCAATTGTTTACTCTTATGTTAATAATTTCCCTATTGAAACCACCTTGGATTATGCCTTAGCTGCCGGAATCGTCGCAATCAGTTCAAAAGATACCATCAGCTCAGAAATGAGTTTAGATAAATTAAATAAAATTATAGAATTAGAAAGAGGTTAATATGAATTACAAAGATTATTTAAGTATTACTGATGAAATTCAAGAAGCACTTGACAGCAGTAAACCAATTGTTGCTTTGGAAAGCACTATTTTATCACATGGTATGCCTTTTCCGGAAAATGTAGAGTTTGCTCATAAGGTTGAGGTTGTAGTTAGAGAAGCCGGCGCAATTCCGGCAACCACAGCTATTATCAATGGCAAATTAAAAATTGGATTAACATCAGAGGAATTAGATTTAATGTGCAGAGCTGAAAATGTCGGCAAAGTCAGTAGAAGAGATGTAGCAACATATTTAGCTACTAATCAGACCGGTGCAACTACGGTTGCTACAACAATGCTGATTGCTTCATTAGCTGGAATTAAAGTATTTGCGACCGGCGGTATCGGTGGTGTTCACCGTGGAGCAACAGAAACAATGGATATTTCTGCCGATTTACAGGAATTAGCTCATACTCCTGTTGCTGTTGTCGGCGCAGGCTGCAAATCAATTCTCGATATCGGTTTAACTTTGGAATATCTTGAAACAATGGGCGTACCGGTATTAGGTTATCAAACTGATGATTTCCCGGCATTCTATTGTCGCAAATCAGGTTTTGGAGTTGATTACAACTTACCAGATGCTGCAACTGCTGCTAAAATTATGAAAACTAAGTGGGATTTAGGCTTAGAAGGCGGTATGTTAATCGGTAATCCTATTCCTGCTGAATATGAACTTGATTATGATTATATGGAAAAGGTTATTAATGAAGCCTTAGAAATGGCTAAAAAAGACGGCGTACACGGTAAGGCTACCACTCCATATTTACTGGCTCATATCAAAGACATTACCGGTGGAGTATCATTTGCTTCTAACTTACAACTAGCTTACCATAATGCTAAAGTTGCCAGTGATATTGCAGTTGAATACGCTAAATTATGTAAGTAAATTAACTGAATTAATCAATCAATAAATATTAAAAATGACTTTGATTTTACTCAAAGTCATTTTTTTCATCCACATTGACCGGTTTAAATAATTCAACCTTGGTATAATTTCGTAACATTAAAGAAAAATTATCTTTACACTTATATTTGTGATAAAACTGATTAAGCAGTTGTTTCATTTCAGCTCTTTCAGAATTACCATCATTATAACAGCCGGATTTAATAATCGGAAAGTCCAAATATTTAGCAACATTGATAATATCCGATTCATAGCTGTATATCAGTGGTCTGATTAATGTTATATCGCTTCTTTCCAGATAAGTAAGCGGTTTAAAAGTTGCGATCCTGCCACCATGAATCATATTCATAAATAGTGTTTCGACCGCATCATCATTGTGATGACCGAAAGCCAGTTTATTACAGTTATACTGTTTAGCGGCATTAATGATTGCTCCTTTTCTCAGTCGGGAACACAAACTGCAGCTTTGTCTGCCATTTTTATCCAGATTTAATTTTAATATTTCGCTGATTTCGGTAGGAAAAACGATTAATTTCAGTCCTAAAGAACTGACATACTGTTGTAAAGGCTCGATATTATGCTTGCTGAAACCCATATCACAATAAATCGGAATTAACTGATATTCTTTCTTGCTGAACATTTGATATAGTTTTAGACAATAAAGCAGAGTAGTCGAGTCTTTCCCGCCGGAAATTCCGACACAGATTCGATCACCGTTTTCGATTAATCCATAATCATTATCAGCTTTTCGTAAACTGCCTAATACTTTCTTGATATATTTCATCTGTATCACCTCAAATATTATAATTCATTTTCCCGGAAAATATGCTAAAATTTTATGGGTATTTCAGTTTATGGATGGAATTGTCTTAGTTAATAAAGAAAGTGGAATTACATCACACGATTTAGTATTACAGGCCAGAAGAGCTTTAAACGAAAAGCGTATCGGTCATACCGGTACTTTAGACCCGTTAGCTAACGGTTTGATGATTTTAACTATCGGTAAAGCAACCAAGGTTTTGCCGTTTTTAAACCACCATAGCAAGGAATATATCTGTCAGATGCAATTTGGTTATACAACTGATAGTTTGGATATTACCGGCAATATAACCGAAAGAAAAGAGTTTAACCAACTTTCTTATCAACAGTTAAGAGCAGTTTGTGACAAGTTTATCGGTCAAATCAGCCAGATTCCACCGATGTATTCAGCCAAAAAAGTTAACGGCCGGCATTTATACAGTTTGGCAAGAGAAAATGAAACAGTTACCCGTCAACCAATTAGTATTAAGATCAGTGAATTGGAAATACTTAACTATCAGGATGATTTACTGCAGTTTAGAGTAGTTTGTTCAACCGGAACCTATGTCAGATCCTTGGTTGATGATATTGCGAAAAAGACCGGTAATTTAGCAACAATGGTTTCACTTACCCGAACAAAAATTGATAAATACGATTTAAAAGAGGCCAATACTATCCAAATGTTGAAAGACAATAATTATCAATTAATATCTACTTATGATTTGTTGAGTTATTATCCATATTATCAAATTAGCGATCCTACCCCCGTTTATCAGGGAAAAAGATTGAAACTGGATGGTTTTAATCAGGATGTTGTTATGATAACAGTAAATAAGGAAGTTATTGCTGCTTACCAATTGAATAAGGAAGACGGCTATTATTATAGTAAAAGGGGATTATGGTAATGAAATACGTAGCATGTATTGGTCATTTTGACGGAGTTCATTTAGGCCATCAAAAACTAATTAATAAAACCATCGAATTAGCTTCGGATGATTATATTTCCTCAGCTATTACTTTTTTCCCTGACCCGAAAACTGTTTACGGTTCTGATAAAAACCGCAAGCATCTTTCTTCTTTGAAACAAAAAGAAGAGTATCTTTATCAATTGGGAATTCAAGAAGTAATCGTTATCGATTTTACCAAAGAGTTTTCTTTGGTAACCCCGGACATCTTTATTGAATATTTCCTTAACCACTTCGATTTAAAAACATTAGTATGCGGTCCTGATTTCAGTTTCGGTCATAAAGGCTGTGGAAAAGTAAACGACCTAATTAACAGTTCCATCAGAAACTTCGATGTAGTAACAGTGCAAGAACAGTTATACAAGGGTCACAAAATCAATTCCACCGAAATAATTGAAATGATTAAAAACGGCGATATCGACCAGGCAAATTACTTATTAAATAAGAGATATGTCGCCAATGTTAATATTAAAAATAAAATGATAGTCGACAGTGAAAATGTTTTGCCTTTAAGCGGTGATTATCAGGTGGAAATAAATCAGAAAACCTATTTGCTTAGTGATAATCATCTCGATTATAAAAATGGAAACGTTGATATTTCATTTATAGGTAATTCTATGATAGAATAGAAAAGAGGTAATAAGAAATGGCAGTTGAATATATTTTAGCAAGTAAAAAAGACAATACTATTGGTACAATCGGCTTATCAATCGCCGTATTTGAATCAATTGCACAATATACAATTGAGGAAATGAATGATGTTTATCTGACAATCTCAACCAATTTCAGAAAAAATGTCAATTGCAAGGTTGAAAACAAAACTTTAATTATCGATCTTGATGTTATCGTTAAAATCGGCAGAAATGTTAATGATCTGTCACATCAAATTCAAAACAATGTTGCCAATGAGATTTATGAAATGACTTCGATAAAACAGGTAGTTGTTAATGTTAATGTTAAAGGATTTTGTATATAAACGGTAGATAATATGACTAGAAGAGAACAGCGAATTATAATTATGACCTGTATTTATCAATATCTGCTTACAGGAAAGAATATTGATGATATTTTCGACGAAAATCTTCATCTGGATGATAAGGATTCCATCAGTTTCATTGTTGAAAATACTGTTGGAGTAATTAATGAACAAACACAATTAATCGGAGTTATTGAGCCGAATTTAAACGGTTATCAGTTTTCCCGCTTAGGCTATGTGGAACAGAGTATTTTATTGTTATCAGCTTACCAATTGCAGCAAAATAAAATTGACCGGGCTGTAATAATTAATGAAGCTATTGAAATAGCCAAAAAGTATTGTGATGATAAAGCTCCGAAGTTTATTAACGGAGTATTAGATCGTCTATGAGTAATAACAGCATTTTTACAGTTAGTAATTTAGTATCTTATATTAAACAGCAATTAAAAAACGATTATCTATTAGCCAACGTAACCGTGGTTGGGGAAATAGGTAATTTTACTAATCACTATAGCGGGCATTGGTATTTTTCCCTGAAGGATAGCAATGCTTTTATTAATTGTGCGATGTTTAAATCCGCCAATAGTAAACTGGATTTTATTCCTGAAAACGGCCAGCAGGTCATCGCCTTTGGCAGTATCAACATTTTTGAAAAAAGCGGTACATTACAAATTGTCGTTTCAAATCTAAAACCTTTCGGTAAAGGCAATTTCTACCAGCAATTTGAAAAGACAAAACAGAAACTTATGCCACTAGGCTATTTTGATTCAGATCGTAAAAAACCTATCCCACTCTATCCGAAAACCATTGCTGTTGTAACCGGGGCTAATACCGCAGCTTTACAGGATATCAGAAAAACCCTGAGAAATCGTTGGCCGGTAGCTGAAGTCAAAGAAGAATATGCTTTAGTGCAGGGTGATAATGCCAGTGAAGACATTATCAGAGCCTTAATAAAGGCTGACAGCTACAATTGTGATGTTATGATCCTAGCTCGGGGAGGAGGGTCGGTTGACGATTTATTCTGTTTCAATGATGAAAAACTGGCAACCGCCATTTTCAATTTAAAGACTCCGCTAGTAACCGGTATCGGTCATGAAATAGATACAACTATCGCTGATTTAGTTGCCGATAAAAGAGCGGCTACCCCAACTGCAGCGGCAGTTTGCTGCTGTAGTGACATTAATGAGGTTTTAACTTCTATCAATAAGACCGTAGAAATAATGAGAAACAGTCTTGAAGAAAAAATCAATTATCACAGTCAGCTAATCGACTACTATCAAAGTGTATTTACATCAACTCAACAGCGATTTCTTAATCAGCTAGCTCAAATCGAATTAATTAAAAATCGTTTAAAACAGGCTGTTTCCTTGTCGTTAATTAATGATACTTCCTTGTTAACCAACTACGTTAACAGCCTCAATAATGCTTTATTAAAACTTGATCTTACAATTGAAAACGGTTATAAACAGTTGGATACATCGATTGCTTCACTTGATAGCTCGCTGAAAACAAAAATTGAAAAAGAAAACAATAATCTATACCAGATAATACTCTTGTTAGAGAGTTTAAACCCATTAAAAATCTTGAAAAGAGGATTTACCATAACCAAAAGAGATGATCGGATAATTTCCGAAAAAGCCCAATTAAATATTAATGATGAAATTACTGTCCAATTTTCCGACGGTAATATTTCGGCTAAAGTAACAGGAAAGGAATAAGAATATGGAAAAAGAACTTACATTTGAACAGGCAATGAAGCAATTGGAACAAATTACAATGCAGTTACAACAAAATACTACCAGTTTAACTAAATCTATCGAACTGTATCAGCAGGGCTTAGACTTAGCCAATTATTGTAAAGAACAGCTAAATAATGCGACTAAAAAGCTGGAAGAATTAAATCAGGAGAATACTAATGATCAATAAAACTGGTTTTGAGGCTTATTTAGCCGAACTGATATCAGAAAGTTATGTGGTTGAAAAAAGCATGAATTATTCCTTGTTAGCCAAAAGCAAAAGGTTAAGACCGTTATTATTGCTTAACCTGTTAGCTGATTTCAATATTGAGGAAGATGTCGGTTATCCTTTTGGAGCGTCACTGGAAATGATTCATACTTATTCCTTAATACACGATGATTTACCGGCTTTCGATAATGATGATTATCGCAGGGGTCAGCTGACTAATCATAAAGCCTTTGACGAACAGACCGCTATTTTGGCGGGCGATGGCTTACTGACTTACAGTTTTGAAACACTGGCTAACTGTTTTTATGATGACAGTTTAAAGATAACACTTATTGGATTACTGGCCAATTACGTCGGTAAAGACGGAATGATTAAAGGTCAATCCTTTGATAAAGAATACGAAGGGAAAAAAGTCGAATTAGACGACCTTTTAAAAATGGATAATTTAAAAACCGGTAAACTGATTACCGTAGCTTTTTTAGCCGGCTGTTATATTGCTGATATGCAGCAGTATTTGCCTTTATTTGAAGAAATTGGTCAAAAACTAGGGATTGCTTTTCAAATTCAGGACGATATTTTAGATGTTACCAGTGATGTCAGCCAGTTAGGCAAATCAACCAGTGATAAAGACAATAATAAAACAACCTATGTTTCGCTTTTATCCATTGATAAAGCACAACAATATGTTAACAGTTTATTAGCCCAGATAAAACATTTATTATCTACTCAAGCAGTCAGTTTTGATAACACAATTGAGCTAATTGATTGCTTAGCAAACAGAAGCTGGTAAATATGCGATTAGATATCTATTTAACCGAAAATAAATATTTTAATACTCGCTCACAGGCTTCTTTAGCCATTAAGGAAAATCGGGTTAAAGTAAATAACCGGTTTGTTTCCAAAGCAGGCTATGAAGTCAACGAAAATGATATTGTTTCAATTATTAAACCGCAATATAATTTCGTTTCCAGAGGTGGCTATAAATTGTTGGAAGCGATTGAAAAATTCAAGATTGATTTAAAGGATAAAATCGTTTTAGATATCGGTGCTTCTACCGGCGGGTTTACCGATTGTGCTTTGCAGTTTGGCTGTAAGAAAGTCTATGCGTTTGATGTCGGCGAAAATCAATTGGACCAATCATTAAGAAACCATAAACAGGTAATCGTCAGAGAAAAAATCAATTGCCGCTATCTTAGTAAAGATGATATTGCCGATACGGTTGATTATATCGTGATGGATGTTTCTTTTATTTCAGCAACCAAGCTGTTTCAATCCATATCCAATATCTTAAATACCGATGCCAAAGCAGTTATTCTGTTTAAGCCGCAATTTGAGGTCGGAAAAGAGTATCTAACTAACGCAAATATCGTAAATAATGATAAAATAGTAGTGGAAAAGCTGAATGATTTTATTAAAGAAGCAACCGCATATGATTTGTATTTAATCGGTTTTACCTGTTCTCCTATTAGAGGAAAAGAAGGAAATAAAGAATATCTGCTATATTTTAATAAAGGAAGCACAATAGATTATATAAAAGAGGTAAATGAACTATGTTAAAAAGTCTCTACATCAAAAATTTTATTCTGATTGACTCGATTAATTTACAGTTTAATCCCGGTTTTTCGGTCTTTACAGGTGAAACAGGAGCCGGAAAAAGTATTTTTATCGATGGTATTTCTTTATTAACCGGAAGTAAAGTTAGTGCTTCAATGATCAAACAGGGAGCTGACAAAGCAATCATCGAAGGAGAATTTTCCGTCAATGAAACAGTCAGAGAAAAACTGGACCAGGCAGGATATGATAACGAGACATTAATCATTACCAGAGAAATCAACTCAGATGGTAAAAGCAGTACCAGGGTAAACCAGAGAGCGGCTTCACTATCTTTTATAAAAGAACTATTGGCAGATTATGTTGATATTCATTGTCAGCACGATAATCAGTACCTATTAAACGACAAATATCATTTGGATTTATTGGATAAATACTGCAACAACTATGATCTTTTGCAACAAGTAAATACTTTATATAAAGAGTATAAAGAGCTGGAAAACCAATATAATCAATTAAATTCTTCAATCTATTCATTGGCCCAGCTGGAAGTAATCAAATATCAGCTTGATGAATTGGAAAATGCCCAGTTGACCTCATCAGATGAAGAAGAAAAAATCGCCAATCAATTAAGAGAGTTTGCTGCTATTGAAAAAAATCAGAAATTGATTGATCAATTATACGATTTATTTGAAGGTGATAACGGTATTCTGGCTCAATTGTTCAGTTTCAATAAAATTGCCGATAATCTTTCCGGTTTTGAGAGTATCAAAGCGGAAATCACTAATCTGGTTGACTGTTATTATACGATAAATGATGATTTTGAATCAATTAAAGATAAAATGCAGGCTGTTCATATTGATGAAAATACGCTCAATGAATTAAACGAAAGACAATTCTTAATTCAAAGACTGAAAAGAAAATATAATACCACTTTACAAGGTCTTATCGAACTAAAACAACAGCTAAACCAACAGCTGCAACAATATGATAACAGAGAAGTGATCCTAGATGAGTTAAATAAACAGATTAAGCAAGCTAAAGATAAGTATCTTCAAAAAGCCAACCAATTGCATCAGATCAGGGTAGAGAAGTCGGGCGAATTAGCAAACAAAGTTATGGAGCAGTTATATGATTTATCACTTCCAAATGCCCAGTTTAAAGTGAATATCACTGAAGATCAATTGACAAACAAAGGAATTGACAAGGTTGAATTTTTAGTTTCAATGAATAAGGGTATCGGCTTATCACCGTTAAATAAAGTAGCATCGGGTGGCGAATTATCCCGCCTAATGCTGGGATTAAAAGTCATTTTTGCCGCTTTACAAGGCAGTCAATTAGTTATATTTGATGAAATTGATACCGGAGTCAGCGGACAGGTGGCTTTCAATATCGGGGTAAAAATGGCCCAGTTGGCAAAGAATATTCAAGTATTTGCGGTTACACATTTATCGTCGGTTTGTGCCTGTGGTCAATATCATTATCTAATCAGCAAAAACAGTAATGATTTCACCACCACCAGCAATATCGAATTATTAAATAAACAGCAGCGAATTAATCAAATAGCTATGTTGAGCAGTTCAGCCATTACTGACAGCTCGCTTTCTGCCGCTGAAGAATTGCTTACAAAAGGACAGAATATATGCTGGTAAATGAAGCAATTGACAACTATCTTTATTATATTAAAGTTATCGAAAATAAATCAGCTGCCACTATTTTGTCATATAGTAATGATTTAAAAAAATACAGCAGCTATTTAGCTGATATAAAACTGGAAAATATCGAAGAAGTTGATAACTTCATCATTCAGGATTTTATCAGTTATCAAAGCACTGTTTTAAGTAAAAGAAGCTTAGCTCATTTATTTACTTCAATCAATAACCTGCATAACTTTTTATATCTTAACTATAATATTGTTAATCGCATCTCGGCTTTGAAGCTAAATAACCGCAGCGTTCATTTGCCGGTATATCTTAGCGATCAGCAGATCAAAGAGCTGCTTGACAATTTTAATCTTAATGAGCCGAAAGAATTTTTAGACCGTTTAATAATCGAGTTAATTTATGTGACCGGTATGCGGGTATCGGAATTATGTGCCTTGCAAATCAAGCAATTGAATTTATCGCATAAACAAATCAGAGTTATTGGTAAGGGTAACAAAGAAAGAGTAGTATTAATTAACAATGATACAAAAGCCAACATTGAATACTATCTGGAAAATATCAGACCGCTGTTTAATAAAAAGAATAACAATACTTCCTTATTACTTAATCAGTTAGGGAATTCATTAAACCGGCAATATGTTTTTACCCTGATTAAAAATAAGCAAAATCAGCTCAATCTGGATGTCAATATTTCGCCTCATACTTTAAGACATTCTTTTGCGACAAATTTGTTGGAAAATGATTCAGATTTACGCAGTGTTCAACAACTTTTAGGTCATAGTGATATTTCTACCACACAAATTTACACACATTTACAAGACAAACAGCTTGTAAAAGCATATAATAAATTAAACAGAGCAAAAAAGAAGGAGAATTAATATGCAAAAATATAAGAGAGTATTTCTGATTGTAATGGATTCACTGGGAATCGGTGCCGAACCGGATGCTGAATTATATGGTGATGCCACAACCGATACTTTCGGTCATATCGCTGAAAGATATCCGTTAAATATTCCTAACTTACAAAGACTTGGTATCAGCAATTTACACCCTTTAAAAGGTGTGCAAAAAGTTGGTAAACCTTTAGGCTATTGCGGTATTTTACAGGAAACCAGTAAGGGTAAAGACACCTTGACCGGCCATTGGGAAATAATGGGCTTAAATGTACAACAGCCATTTATCGCTTTTACCGATACCGGATTCCCACAGGAATTAATGGATGAACTTAAAGAGAAAACCGGTCATGACTGGTTAGGCAACTATTCAGCCAGCGGTACTGAAATTATCAAAGAATTAGGCGAACAGGCTATCAAAGAAGGAAAAATGATCGTTTATACTTCAGCTGATTCAGTCTTGCAGATTGCTGCCCACGAACAATATTTCGGTTTGGAAGAATTATACAGATGTTGCCAGATTGCCAGAGAAATTACAATGAAACCGCAATGGAGAGTAGGTAGAATTATTGCCCGTCCGTTTGTCGGTGAAAGCAGTGAAACATTTACTCGTACTTCAAATCGTCACGATTATGCTATTGCACCATATCAACCTACGGTACTCGATGCGCTGAAAGAAGGCGGTTATGATGTAATTTCTGTTGGTAAGATTAATGATATCTTCTCAGGCTGCGGTATTACTGAAGCTTATAAGAGCAAGAGCAATGCTGATGGAATGGAAATCACAATCCGGATGTGTGATAAAGATTTTGAAGGTATCTGTTTTACCAATCTGGTTGATTTTGATGCATTATGGGGTCACCGCAGAAATCCGGAAGGCTATGGCAAAGAAATCGATATCTTTGATAAATATTTAGGTGAGCTAATGGAAAAGGTAAACGATGATGATTTAGTTATCTTGACTGCTGACCACGGTAATGATCCGACTTGGGTTGGCACCGACCATACCAGAGAGCAGGTTCCGTGCATCTGTTACAGCAAGTCTTTCAAATCAAGCGGTATCTTACCAACTGCCAAGACATTTGCTAATATCGGATACAGCATTGCCGAAAACTTTAATGTTAAATTACCGGAAAACGGCGAATCATTCTTACAGTTATTGAAATAAAGAAAGCGGCTCTAATTATTAGAGCTGTTTTTATGGAAAGGATATTATGCAAGAACAACAAATTATTGAATTTTACTGTTTATGTAATAGACTAAAAAACTTACTAAGAACCGGCTGGCTAGATGTAAATATCAAACAAGATCGAATTGAATCAGTCGCAGAGCATATCTATTCAACCCAAATGTTAGCTATCGCAATGTATTCTCAGTTTGAATATAAGATTGATTTACAAAAAGTAATCTTTATGCTGGCAATACACGAAATAGAGGAAATCATCATCGGAGATTTAACCTATAAACAAATTGATGAAAAGACAAAGCTGCAAATCGGTCATCAAGCAGTTTTACAAGTCTTAAAAGATCTGAATATGAAAGATTATTTTACAGATTTAATCTATGAGTTTGACGCAAAGCAGAGCAGTGAAAGCAAATTTGCTTATTATTGTGACAAACTGGAATGTGACTTGCAATGCAAATTGTATAGTGAAAAAGAGGATAATGAAGCATTAGCTCAACAATGGCTGACAAATGATTTGAATAAAATTGGTTATGATAATAATTTCACAAGTGTTCTATTATATGCTCTGAACAATAAAATTAATAAATATTAATCAAAATTTATATTATAATTTAATAGACAATTTTGGAGGTAGAAATTGTGGAAAAACTGAAAGTCTGTTTACTTAATGATTCATTTCCACCGGCGATTGACGGTGTGGCAAATACAACAGTAAATTATGCTAAAATAATCAATAACGGTCTAGGTCAAGCCAGCGTTGTTACGCCCAGTTATCCAAATGTAGAAGATAACTATGATTTTAATGTCTATCGTTATCCCAGCATTGATACAACCGATTTAATCGGTTATCGTGCCGGTATCCCTTTTAATGCTAAACTGATGTATCAGCTGGTAAATGAGAAATTTGATATTATTCATACCCATTGTCCGGTAATGAGTACGATTTTAGCCCGGATTTTGCGTGATAATATCAAAAAGCCGATTATTTTTACCTATCATACCAAATTTGATTATGATATCAGAAAAGCAATTGATAATAAGCTGATTCAGGATGTGGCAATTAAGTTTCTAATTTCCAATATTTCCAGTGTTGATGATGTCTGGGTTGTTTCAAAAGGAGCTGGAGAAAACCTCAGAAGTCTAGGCTATAAAGGAGAGTATACCGTTATGAGTAACGGGGTTGACTTTTCAAAAGGAAAAAGTGACCCACAACTAATTGAAACGGTTAAAGAACAATATCATATCGTTACCGAAAGCAATAAACCTAATTTCTTATTCGTCGGACGAATGATGTGGTATAAAGGAATAAAAATTATTCTTGACGCCCTAGCAAAAGCGGCAGCTCAAGGATTGGATTTTAATATGATTTTTGTTGGTAAAGGAGCTGATTTAGATGATATCAAAGCCTACGCAAAGAAAGCCAATATCTATGATAAATGTATCTTTACCTCAGCAATAACCGATCGCAGAAAACTGAAAGCGATTTTCTCTTTGAGTGATTTATTTTTATTCCCAAGCGTTTATGATACTAACGGCATAGTTGTCAGAGAAGCAGCAGCCACCTCACTAGCCTCAGTATTAATCGAGGGAAGTTGTGCCGCTGAAGATACAATAAATGGTCGAAACTGTATATGGATTAAAGAAGACAGCGATCAATTAGCAGAAATTTTAATTAAAAATAAAGATAATATCGCTTATTATCATCAATTAGGCGATAATGCCTGCAATGATATGTATATGTCATGGCAACAGGCAGTAGAAATCGCTTACCAGCGCTATATTGATATCATTAAGCTGAAACAGGATAAATTAAATATTTCTAAGCTGGATTTGTCCGATAATCTTATTAAACTATATTCATCAACCGCCAAAGCAATCAATTTAGTCAGAACAAACTACTACAGCATAAAAGATTTGTTTGAACAGGATGAATAATCTTACATAATATAGATTATGCGAAGTAGATTTTTTGAAAGCATCTTATTAGCAGATGCTTTTTTTTATCATATTACTTTTCATCAGTCTGTTATTTTAATTTGATTATTTTACGCTCTTTTGGTTGATTCTTTCTGATTTTCTACAAAATAATTATATGACGTTATTGTGTTTTTATATTTGATATTGTAATATATAATTACAAACTAGTTCATACATTCAACATTTATTTCAATTTAATTTGTTTCATAAATAGTTAATGATAACTATATAATAACGAGGGTGATTTTTATGGTATAAGTATACTTTCTAAAATTTTATTTATCTCATCATTATATTAATTTGTTCATAAAACACTTGTAGATTGGAGGATGTATGTTAAATAAGTTTTTATGTGTTATTATATCACTAATGATTTGTATTTTTAATCTTTGCCCTGTTTCAGCAGATGAAGATGTCGTATCAATTTCTAATAGAATAATAAATAATGACAAAAATTTTGAGATGGATTTTTCAATAGATGATATGGACTACTACCCTTTTATCTATTCCGAAAAAAACACTTGGTAAAACAATAACGTAATTGGACCTTGTGAATGTGAAGAAGGTTACTTATATTTAAAAGATTTAAAAACTAATACAATAAGACAATTACTTAATGTCAAAGTAAATGCTGTAAGAGACACAGATGAAAAAATATTTTTTATTAGCAATAATTCAATTTATTCAGTTGACTACTTAGGAACTACGTTGACAAAGTATTACACAGGTAGATCAATGCTTAATGATAAGTATATAAAGTATTTAAATGGAAATATCTATTTTGTTGAAGGCGATACAATTTCAATGATAAATGAAAATTCATTTAAAGTAACTAAGTATATAAAATGTTCAAATCTAGATACATTACATATTAAGTCAGATACTGAGATTGTATATACTGAGAATGGTAATCATTATCTTTATAATGTATCAACGAATAAAAAAACTATTGCTACATCTGAAGCTGCAATAAACAATTTATATATTAGTAAAGTAATAGACACTAACAATGAAATATCTATGTATTCGGTTGTTCCAAACGGAGAACAGCAAAAAGACACAAACTTACAGTATGTTTTCTCGCTATATCCAAGTGGAAGTTATTTCTCAAATAATAAGAGTGCTTGTACGCATCATTCAAACTTTAATAATTCAAATTGTAGTTATTATGGAAATTGCAATTGTAAGCCATATTGTGGAGCTATTCAATGTATCGGTTTTGCAAAATATGTGTCTGATAAGTATTCTCACAAATCATCGTGGAACGCAGTATCAGGTGATATAGACGAAACAGATGTTAAGTTTAACACTTTAGCAAATGTACAAGCATACTTCAGCAGTATTAACACAGGTGCTTATGTCCTTTTAGCACATGATAGCGAAGCTAATAACGGCCAACACTTCCATGCTTTAGTTTTCATAAAAAAGATAACTAATGGAATATTGACATATGAATGTAATCTTTCAAGTAATTGTAATGTCCAGTTGCTTGAAAGAACAGATACAGAATTCATTGATACATATTCAAACGACTGGGGTATTTATAGCGTATCTCATAATTTTAATGGTACATGCCAACAATATGACTCTTCTTATCATAAAAAATATTGTAATTCTAGCGGATGTGGTGGATATATTCTTGAAGCCCATTATGCAACAAACAATATAGGTACATCCACCTGTACTAAATGTGGATATACAGGAGTAATTGAATATAACGAAGGTTTAACTCAAGGAAATTATTAAGGAGAAAGTTAATGAAAAAAATATTATTGATTCTAATTGTATTACTGACTTGTCTAGGCTGCTCTACTGGTCATAATAAACCGGATACTGAGAATGAAGATAAGATAACTGAAGAAAACTCTATCTGGGTTATTAATCCTTATAATCCTGTTAGTTATGATGAATACTACAGTACAGAAAGAACAGTTGAATTTTATGGAAATAATAACCTTCAAGCTAAAACAAAGGGATTGTATTGTAACTATTCTGCTGATACTAATGGAATATTTGTATATACTTTGCAAGATGAGAATCAATTTGATGGCACATACACTGAAAGACAGTTTATTTTAAAACCAACAAATTTACAAACTTATTTAACTTCTTATTCAAAGATTCTTCAAAGTGATGGCTATTGGTTTTACTTTGAAATAATCGATAATAATAGCTCTCCAGCAACAAGACAGTTATCTAGAATTAACTATCTTGGTGAAAAACAAATTATAATTGAAAACTTTGATTCAGAAGTATATCATAATGTTTACTTAAAAGATCGGGATGTTTTAATCGCAATCAAAAATGGTGAAGAATTTGTTCAATTAGAACTCTACTACCTCAATGGTTTACAGAAAGAAGTTATTGATACGGTAATACCAAATTCAAACGGTAAATACGTTAAAATTAAGTACGCCAATTCATCTTACCATATTGTATATGAAGGCTTAAGTCCAGAATATATCGCTGCTTATAATAAACTAATGGCTGATAATCAGGCAGAACTTAATAACTTATTGAAAAAATACAAACTAGAACTAATTGAAGGCAATGATGATTATACTGCTCAAGTTCTAAATTATTTGATTTATGTAGAATATAATACATATCGTAATGCAGAATATGATTACAACATTATCGATAAAACAACTCAATATCAACCACTGATTACTGATATTATTGTACCTAACCCGATTGATCCAGATAAATAATCTAAAAAAAGGCTGATTTGTGTAGTGAACCTCTAAAGTTATACCTAAACTTTGGAGGTTTTTATTATGAAATATTCGTTAGAATTAAAGATCGAATGTATAAAAAAATATAAAAATTATCGTTATGTTTTTAATTCAAAAGAAGAATTGTTAGCAGCTATGGAAGAATATATTGATTATTACAATAACAAGAGAATATATAGCAAAAGAAAGGGATTAAGTCCTTTAATGTATAGACAACAATCCCTTAAATAATTAGTATTAAGTTAGTTTATTTATATCGGTCCAACTTTACCGGTTCACTACAATTGTAGTTTCAGTCTTTTTTTAATAGCTAAATTGTAAATAAATTATCCTGCATAGGTATTTTTAGATGCTGATAGGCTTTCTCGGTTGCTACTCTACCTCTTGATGTTCTTTGAATAAAACCAATCTGTAACAGGTATGGTTCATAAACATCTTCCAGGGTTGTTGTTTCTTCAGCAATTGAGTTAGCCAAAGCCTCAACTCCAACCGGTCCACCCTTGAACTTTTCTATAATACCTCTTAAATAACGATGATCAACATCATCTAAACCTAATTTGTCGACTTTAAGTTTATCCAAGGCAGTATTACAAATATCTATATCAATTAATCCTTCATTTAATACTTCAGCAAAGTCTCTTACCCTTCTAAATAGTCTATTAGCAATTCTTGGTGTTCCTCTAGATCTTTTAGCTAGCTCGCTAACCGCATTATTGTCAATATAGGTGTTATATACCTTACTTGTTCTTGATATTATTTGTTCTAATTGACTTTGATTATAGTATTCTAATTTACTAATGATACCAAATCTATCTCTTAACGGTGAAGATATATCTCCTGCTCTAGTAGTAGCACCTACTAGGGTAAATGGTGGTAATTCCAATCTTATGCTTCTAACAGCCGAGTCTTTTCCTACAACGACATCTATAGAAAAATCTTCCATAGCCGGATATAACACTTCTTCAACTTGCTTTGGTAAGCGATGAATCTCATCGATGAACAATACATCCCCGGCTTCTAAAGTAGATAATATCGCTGCTAAATCTCCTGCTCTTTCAATTGATGGACCGGAGGTAACTCGAATGTTTCTTCCCATTTCATTAGCAATTATAAATGCTAAAGTAGTTTTTCCCAGTCCTGGTGGGCCATATAGTAAGACATGGTCTAAAGACTCATTTCGCTTTTTAGCAGCATCAATAAAGACCTGTAAATTCTCTTTTAAAACATCTTGTCCTATATATTCTGATAAAGTATGAGGGCGAAGCGATACATCTTCATTATCTTCGTTCATTTTTTGATTTGACATTAATCTTTCCATAATTAAATTCCTTTAAGTTTGACAAGAAGTTTTAAACCTTCTTTAAGATATTCATCAACTGTATTTAATTCCAAAGAATTAAGCTGATTTGTGATTGCTGATAGCTCGCTTGCTTTATATCCCAGCGATTTCAGACCATCCAAAGCCTGTTGAACCAAAGGATTATTTTTCTTGCTACTATCATTATTATTGGCTTCGATTAATTTTCCTTTCAAATCAAGAATAATTTGTGAAGCGGTTTTGCTGCCAACAGATGGCATCTTTTTAAGATAGTTAACATCCCCTTCTTCAATCGAGCTTACCAATTTTTCATAACTGGAATTTGACAAGATTGCCATGGCGGTTTTCGGGCCAAGACCTTTTACGGTGATTAGTTTTTTAAATAAATCAAGTTCATCCATTGATAAGAAGCCATATAAAACCGTTCCGTCTTCCCTAAAATGCTGATAAGTAAATACAGTAATTTTTTCAGATAAGGAAAGCTTTTCCGGATGAGAAAAATATATGAAATACCCAATCCCATTATTATCGATAATTACGGAATCAGCTGTAAAGGAATAAACTAAACCGGTAATAAATGTTATCATCTGATATTCCTTTCTATACCAACTCGGTCAAAGTAAAGATATAATCGTGAATAAATACTTCATCATTTTCTTTAGCACCCTTATTAACCAGAGCTTCATCAACGCCTAGACGTTTTAATGCCAAAGCAAACTTAATCGCTTCATCTTCTTTTTCAAAATCGGTCTTTTCAAACAGTTTATCGATTTTTTCACCCTCTAAAGACCATTTGCCGTTACCTAAATTCTTAACTTCAAATGGTTCAGGTTCAGGAATATATTTATAGACTACTCCGATATCTTGATTATCATCTTCTAACGGGAATGGATCGGTAACTTCCAGTAAATCGGCAGCTTTATAGACAACAGCATCTAATCCTTCAGCAATTAATGAAGTTGTTTCAAAAACTTCAATATCCGGGTAGGCTTGCTTAAAACGCTTTAAGTTTTCAGCAGCGCCCTCTTCGTCCATTTTATTGGCAACAACCACCTGTGGTCTTTGCATTAAACGATACTGATAACTTTCCAGCTCGTTATTGATTATTTGATAATCCTCTACTACATCCCTTGCGGTATTGCCCATATCCAAAACATGAATGATAACACGACATCTTTCAATGTGTTTTAAAAACTCATGCCCTAAGCCCTTTCCTAATGAAGCCCCTTGAATTAAGCCCGGCAAATCAGCCAAAACAAAACTACGCCCGTCTTTAACAGACACTACGCCTAATTTAGGAGTTAGGGTTGTAAAAGGATAATCGGCAATTTCCGGTTTTGCACTGGTTAAAACCGAAAGAATTGTACTTTTACCTACCGAAGGAAAACCGACTAAGCCTACATCAGCGAGTAATTTAAGTTCAACAATCGCTTCAAACTCTTGACCGAGTTCGCCTTTCTCACAATAATCTGGAGCTGTATTCTTGCTGGATTTGAAATGAAAATTGCCTCGACCGCCCTTGCCGCCTTTACATACCACTGCCCTTTGTCCGACATTGGTTAAATCGGCAATGATTTTGCCGGTTTCGACATTTTTGACAATTGTTCCGAGAGGAACTTTGATAACTTTATCCAAGCCATCGGCACCATGCATTTTTTTGGTTTTACCGTTCTCACCGTTTTCAGCCGTAATCTTCTTGGTAAATCTTAAATCCAGTAAGGTGGTTTTGGCTGTATCGACTTCAAAAACGACGCTGCCGCCGTTACCGCCGTCACCGCCAAAAGGACCTCCAAAGGGAACATGCGCTTCTCTTCTAAAGGCCACAATACCGTCTCCGCCCTTGCCGGCTTTCAGATATATCTTAGTTTGATCAATAAATTGCATAAGCTGCTCCTTTCAAAACAAATCCCCATTAAAATAATGGGGATCGTAATTCTAAATAATTAAGCTACTGGATAAACAGAAACCTGTTTCTTATCTTTACCTAATCTTTCGTATTTAACAATACCAGCTGTTAATGCGAATAAAGTATCATCTCCACCGCGACCGACATTTTTGCCTGGGTGAATTTTTGTTCCTCTTTGACGGTAAATAATTGAACCAGCATTTGTAAATTGTCCATCTGCTTTCTTAGCACCTAATCTCTTAGATTCAGAATCACGGCCGTTCTTAGTAGAGCTGACACCTTTTTTAGATGCAAACATTTGGATATTTAATGTGTACTTCATGGTTATACCTCCGTAAATTCAATTTTCAAATTCTTTGGGTATACTTCTTCAATTGTTTGTAACTGAATGACACCCACTTGTAGAATAGTTTGAATTATTTCATCATTATTAACTACTTCTACATTAATGTAATTATCTTCAAAGATAATATTACATGATTGATTGTCTAAAATATCTATAGAATTTAATAAACCAATGGCAATAGAACTAATTGAAGCACAAACCAGATCTCTACCTTTATCAGCAAACCCGGCATGACCTTCAATGTTCAGTTTAATAATACTATCAGACTTTTTTCCAATCTTAACTCTCACCATAATTAAGCTTCAATTGATTTAACTGTGCACTTAGTATATGGCTGACGATGGCCTTGACGTCTACGTGTAGAACCTTTCTTTGGTTTGTACTTGAAGATCATAATCTTCTTACCCTTGCCATGTTTGTCAACTGTAGCAGTAACTTTTGCACCCTTAACGTATGGAGCACCTACTTTTGTAGTTTTATCTGATAATAAGACAACTTTATCAAATACTACTTCTGAATTTTCTTCAGCATCAAGTTTTTCAACATAGATAACTGAACCTTCTTCAACTCTTAACTGTTTTCCACCAGTTTCAATAATTGCGTACATGCATTACACCTCCTTTTTGTACTTAGACTCGCCTGATAAGGTGACAATATGTACTTAAACCTTATTTAGAGCGGTTGAAATCCTTTAGAGATTGCAACACAAATATATTACCATAAAACAGCTTTCATTATCAACTTAAAAACTATTTTTTTAAGCAATTATTTACGATTTTTTCTGTTTTAAGATTATCTTTATTTTAATAATAAACGATTGGAAATTAAGAAATAATTAATGAGCCATAATTTGAACAATTAACTGTTATGGGTTATAATGATTGCGGTGATAAAATGATTAATTATCCTAACGGTAAAAAACCCACAACCGGAAAGAACATAAACTATGCCAATCGTGGTATGTCGCTGGAAGACGATCTAAATGCTACCAATAAGTTTTATTTGCAAAGCGATATAGCTGCGGTCTATAAAAAGCCGACTCCCATAACCATAGTTAATGTTGAATACAAAAGTAGATCAACTGCTAAAATAACCGAAGCTTACTTTCAGGTTCCGTCTACGACCGACTATAATGGAGTCTATAAAGGCAAATACTTGGATTTTGAAGCCAAAGAAACTAACAGTAAAACTTCTCTGGTTTTATCAATCTTCCATCCCCACCAGTTACAGCATTTGCAGAGGGTAATTAACTACGGTGGAATAGCCTTTACGATAATCCGTTTTAAGGAATATGACGAAACCTATTATGTCAAAGCCGAACTTTTACTAGACAAGATAAACAGTAGCACTAAAAAAAGCATTCCGTACAGCTGGTTTAAGGAAAACGGAATATTAATACCTTATCGTTATCAAAAGAAAGTTGATTATTTAAAAGTAATTGATGAATATATATTGGAGGAACAGCAATGAGTGAAGAAACAAAAGAAGTAAATACTAATACTGCTGATAAAGAAAAAAGACATAAAAAGTTTTTAAGAAAGAAAAGAAACAGAAGAATCATTAATACAATAATGGGTGTAATCGTCTTTGGCGGTCTTTTATCTGTTCTTTCGGGAATTAATGTAGTAAACCTGATTTTGGATAAAACCGATGTAGTATTGGAAACCGAAGACTTAGCCAGTCAGGATTCCTCAATTATCTATGATGATAAAGGCGAACAGGTCATTTTGTTAGGCAAAGAATCCCGTATATCTTTCTCTTACAATAAAATGCCTCATGTTTTGATTGATGCCTTTGTTTCTGTCGAAGATTCCCGTTTCTTTGAACATAATGGCTTTGACTTACCGAGATTTGCTAAAGCGATGTTAGTAAATATCTCTACTCTTTCCTTCGCCCAAGGTGGTTCAACCATCACAATGCAGGTAATTAAAAATACTTACTTTGCGGTTGACACCATTGCCGAAGCCTCAATTGCCAGAAAGGTTCAGGAAATTTACTTTTCACTGCAGATTTCTCAGATTCTATCCAAAGAAAGAGTCATTGATATGTATATCAATAAAGTTAATTACGGCGCTAATGCCAGAGGCGTTCAGGTCGCTTCCCAATATTATTTCGGTAAAGACTGTACGGATTTAACCTTAGTGGAAGCGGCAATGTTAGCCGGTATTATCAATGCTCCAAACGCTTATAACCCTTATAACGATTTACAGGCCTGCCAAGAAAGAACGGCAGATGTACTCTATCTGATGAATTATCACGGCTATATTTCCGATACCGAATATGAATTGGCTAAGAAAGTCAAGATTGAAAACCTGCTGGCCGGAAATACCATTCATAATGTTAATACGGTTGACGGTTCTGATGGGACAATCTCTAATCAGGCTTATATCGACATTGTATTAACTGAAATTGAAGAAACTTACGGCATTGATCCATATACCACCCCGGTAAAGATTTATACCGGTTTAAATCAGGAAGTACAGGCAACCTGTGATGCGATTAGCCGTGGTGAAATCATTGCCTTTAAAGACAACAATATTAATGCCGCTGCGGCAGTTATCCAGAACTATACCGGTTTAATTGTCGGTGTCTGCGGAGGAAGAAACTATAATGCTGCGAGAATTTTCAACTATGCCTACGATGCCCGTGTTTCTCCGGGTTCAACTTCTAAAGCAGTCTTCACCTATCCTCTGGCATTTGAATACTGCGGTATGAGTACCTCCTTTACAATCAATGATGAACCGATTTACTGGACCGGAACCAATATTCAGATTCAAAACGACTCAAGAACATATAATGGCGAAACCTCAGTCCAAAAGACCTTACCGTTATCATACAATACTCCATCGGTTAAACTTTACCGTTGGGTTGAAGAAACCGTCGGTACTTCAGTAATGAGAAAATATCTTCAAACTTTAGAGTATGACCAAACAATGGTTGACTTTATGAACGAACAGTATTCAATCGGTACTTATGGCTATGAAGTCAGTCCAATCCAAATGGCAGCCGCTCAAAGTATGTTACTCTCAGGCGGTATGTACACTACTCCACATACCATCACTCGTATTGAATTTATTAATTCCGATAAAGAACCAATTGTTGCTAAACCGCATCAGACCAGAGCCTTATCAGAAGGAGCTGCCTGGTTAACAACTTATTTACAGAATATCGGTGTTAACGGCGGTACCGAAGATGACTTTGAAGCCAATACTCGATTATATGCAATTAGAAGAAGCTCATATACCGTTTACGGTAAAACCGGTACTAACGGTTATGACTTATCAGTTATTCAAAAATGGGGCTATCCGGCTGCGGCTGAAAAGGATTTGTTATATATCTGGGGAACCAATGATTATTCCTTCTCGTTCTGGATGGGTTATGATACCGGTCGTTATCAGGATTCGACAACCTATATGTCATATAGTTATGCGCATAGTTTGAAGGATGTAGCTGCTGTTAATGCTTTACTTGATTCGGTGGAAAGTGCTTTTGGAAAACCAACTCACACTAATTCAAAGCCTTCTTCAGTAACTTCAATTACTCATATTGTCGGATTATATCCATATACTGCTTTGCCAGAATATGCCGATAAGAAGTATGAAACTACCGGTTACATTTTATCTCAGTTTGCTTCTCTAGAAACTTGGGAAGAACCGACCACTATTGCTTCATTACAAAACTTTAAGATTGAATATGATGAAATTAATGGTCAGTTGATTGTCAATTGGGACCCATATCCGGATGAAGATATGACTAAAGTTGTAAGCAAAGTTCTGAAAATGGAAGCCCAGGACGGCACTAAATATACTGGTGTACGAAGATTTGATCCAAGCTGGATTGATGGTACTATTATGTATTATGTTGATATTATCAACGATTCGACCGGCGAAACTGTTACTTACTCATCAAATGATCCGGCTTTGTCAATTGAGATTACCAATACTACAAACGAAGATGTTACTTACACGGTTAGAGCTTATTATGCTTACAGTATTGTTGATGTCAGAAGTAATGCTTTGGAGAAAAATTTCACTATTAAAAAACAAATAATAACTGAACCGGATCCGATTATTCCAGTTGATCCACCGGTTGATCCAGGTTTATAAAATGTAGAGCTGCTACAATTATTGATAGCAGCTCTTTTCTATGGCAAAAAATAAATAATATGTTATCTCTATATATACATAAACAATAATTATAGTATAATGTTATTAGTAGAGTAGATTATATATTTTTATAGTCTATTAGTAGATAATTTTCATTTATAGAAAGGAGAATAATATGAAATATAAAGAGAAAGTTATAGTGACAATTATTTTATCTATTTTATTATTGAATTTTTCACTAATATCAGCAAAAGAGAATGTTACTACAATAAAGAGTAATATTGTTGAAAGTGATAATTACGATATTGAATTTGACATAAGTGATATGGAGTATTACCCATTTATATATTCTCTAAAGAACAAATGGGAAATAGATAATATTATCGGTCAATCAGAGTGTGAAGAAGGATATTTGTATTCTAAAGATTTAAACACAAATATAATAAGAAAACTAATAAATGTTAAAATTAATCATTTCACTGAATCTAAAGATTTAATTTATTTTGCCTATAATAATAATATTTATTCTGTAGACTACTTAGGAAATAATATTGAAATAGTATATAGTAGCAAATCAGAATTAGATAGCACTAATTTATTATATCATGACAATATATTATTCTTTACTGAACATAATATTTTATGTGCACTTGATTTAAAAAATAAAAAAATATCATATTATAATAGTTCAAATACTATTGATGACATTTATGTAGACTCATATAACAATATTGTATTAAATTCAACTGAAATAATTTCATATAACACGTATGGTGAACTTAGTTTATACTCAAGTAATTTAATCAGTTCCTTGAATAACAATATAGAAAGATCAGTTGTTCCAAGTTCTGAACAGTTAGATAATAATTTAGTTGAAATATTCAATGATTATCCAGACGGTAGTTATTTTACATACAGCGGAGGCCCTTGTTCTCATCACGGAACCGGTAGTTGTAGCTATTGGGGTAATTGTAATTGCAAAGCATATTGTGGTACAATTCAATGCGTTGCGCTTGCAAAGTATGCAAGTGATAGGTATGCTCATAAATCAAGTTGGTCTCCTAATTCATCAGATATTATTGAAACAGATATTCAATTTACTTCACAATCTGCAGTAATTGCTTTCTTTAGTTCAATTCAAACAGGAGCATATATTAGACTATCATACTATTCAGAAGCACAACAGGAACAAAGCGGATTCCATTCAATGTTCTTTGTAAAATATGATAATAATTTTATAACTACATATGAATGTAATCTAAATAATAACTGCAATGTTAAGATATTGAAAAGAACTCCATCAGAATTTTTATCTGATTATCAAAATGTTTGGGGAATATATCGAGTATCACATGATTTCTCGAACGGTTCAAGTGTTTCTTACAATACTCAATACCACAAGATTTATTGTTCAAGAGGGTGTGGGGCTTATATTTATGAAGCGCATTATTGTAGAAATAATTTGGGATCGTCTACTTGTGAATCATGTGGATATACTGGTGTAATAGAATACACTAACAAATTAGAATTAGGAAATTACGAATAAGGAGCAATCACTATGAAAAAAATAATTATAGCACTTATTGTTTTGTTAGCTTTGTTTGGGTGCAAAGATAACACGATAGAAAATCCAGATAATCCAGATCAAGAAAAACCAGAAGATAGAATATGGTTAGTTTTTGACTATCAGCCATTAGATTATGATACTTATTACAAACAACAAAAAGATTTTTCAGATAATCAAGAATTAATTAGAATTACCGCGATAGACGAAAAATACAGCGCTACTTATGGTGTTGATATAGCAATTGGCTTATATGTTCAAACATTTGAAAATACATCAGAAGGTCGAAAAGTAATTGATAAACAATACTTCTATCAAACAAAAGATGCTGATTCATATAAAGCAATAGGTATGGCAGACGGTTATTGGTTTTATTACCAAAAACGTACCGGACAGGGTGACCAGCTAATCAGAATCAATTACAAAGGTGACGAACAAGTTATTATGGAAAACTTCGATTTAAACGATTGCTACAGCATTTGTTTTGCCGATGTTGATGTTTTATATATATTAAAATATGACAGTTTCAACAATGATTATAATGTTAAACTGTACAGAATATATATGAATGAGGTAAAAACTGAAGAAATTGATTCAAAAATCTTGAATGTTACAACAACTAACCGTCCTCAATTTGTTGAACAAGAAAATTCATATCATATTCTCTATCAAGGCGAAAATCCAGATTACACTTTAAAAAGACAATATCTTGAAAGTAATCCAGATGTATTAGAAAATCTGCTGAATAAATATAATGTAAATTTAAAAGAATCCTCACCAGCAACAGATCAGTATAATGATTGGATTTATAATGCACTTATTTATAAAGAATATGGAATAAATACTACTGCTATATTTGATTATGATATAACAACCAAAGAACTTACATATAAACAAATATCAACAGAAGTAAATTTCCCGGTAGAACAAGATAATATCTACAAATAAACTTTTTGAGAAAAAATAATTTTAACAAATACTTCTCTACTATATAATTTGAAAAATGAGGGAAAAGAACAGACATAGTTTATCAATAGCTTGAAATAGCTATAGAAGAATTTGTCAGTTTTCCCTCTTATTTTTATGATTATTAATTTTTTGTATTTAATAAGCGTCCTTATCATTTTTCAAATAATAATTGCACATATTTGTAAAAGGACAATTATGACATTCAGGGTTACGACTTTTACATTTATATCTGCCGAAAAAAATGAACAAATGATGTAATCGATGCCAACAGCTCGAATCAAAAAGTTGGCATAACTTTTTCTCTACTTCTTCAACGCTGTCATTTTCCTGAGCGATATTTAACCGTTTACTGACCCGATTGACATGGGTATCAACCGCAAAACCTTGATAATCATATAATTGCGACAATACCACGTTGGCTGTTTTTCTTCCTACCCCAGCTAATGAGGTTAACTCATCAAAGTCCTTTGGCAGACTACCCTGATATTTTTCACTAATCTGCCGGGCAATCGCAATAATATTTTTCGCTTTTGTTTGATATAAACCAATGCTTCTGATACAGTCAATAACTTCGTTTTTATCAGCTAAAGCCAGGGAATAACAATCCGGGAATTTCTCAAACAGCGTTTTAGTGACTTTATTTACGGCTTTATCCGTTGTTTGAGCACTTAATACCACCGCAATCAATAATTGAAAATCCGTGGCATATTCAAGTTCACAACGGGCATCAGGATACATTTTTTCAAGATTTGTATAAATATAATTTGCTTTTTCATCCATTTGCCAATATTTTCCCTATGTAATTAAAACTAAGCTCTTTATCAGTCATCATTCGATTGATAACTGCTAATTTTAAAGCCTCAACGGTTTTATCATAGCCGTAATTTCTTTCCCATTCAGCAATAGTTGTAATCTCTTTTTGAGACAATACTCTTCTGAATTCTTTTTCAAATAAACCAAATAAATCATTTTTTTCAATCATATCTTTATTGGCTTCAAAAATCGAATCAATATCAAATACGATCCCATTATCGGTTTTCATTTTCAAATATCCTTTATGATTTAACGAGTTAATCGCATCATCAATATCATTTTTACTGCAATTACACATCTTTGATAAACTGTCTAAAGAGACCGGTTCATTGTATTGATTTAAAAAATCAATTTCCAGTAATACTAAAGCTTCGATTGGGCTAACATCTAGTTTCTTTAGATTATCCAGAATCCAATTTCTGCGGTCAAAAGATTTTTCTTCAAAAAATTTCATATGCCCTCCTAATTTGTTTCATTTACTATTATAACCCAATTATGCTAAAATAAAGGTGGTGATTATATGGTAAAAAGAGTTATTTTTTATTTTGTTTGCTTATCTTTGATTATCGGTTCACTATTATATTGCTATCAAATATATCAACCAAAAGACAATAATAATTTCAGTCAGGTAAAAATTGAAGGCATTAAAGGTGAGATATTCAGTTTACAGCAGTTTAATGAATATATCAGTTTAAATGTTAACACCGATTTAAACGTAATCTTTTTTAAGAACGATGATATCAACAGTCAATACCTGTTTAAAGATATTTTTTCCGAAATCTACGCCAACTACAAAATTGATCAAATCGATAACTTGATTTATGTTCAGTTAGATGATGTTGATCTCTCTTCTGATTTAGCCTTTTTAACAACTTACGGTTTCTCTTATGTGCCTTCGTTGTTAAATCTCACTTATGTCAATGGTAATATTGTTGTAAACAACAGTCTAGTCACTAATCAGAACAGCTTAATCAGTTACGACTCGGTTGAAAATTGGCTCTTAATCAATGAGCTGATTACACCGCTTGAAGAATAGAAAGGGATTGTATATGAGTTACTTTTTTGAATTTATTTTTCCGTTAATATTTATCAGTATCTTTATCTTTGTCTTTGTTTCGATTATTATTTCAATTACTTCAATCACTAAAGCTCAAAGACAGGTGAATTATCATGTTGAAAATACCTTTAATCAGGCCAGAAACAATTTGAATAATGGGCAGAATAATTCTAACAGTTATAATAAGAACAAGAATTATTATGATAAATCAGCTAATTCACATTTTTCACAGGCCAATTATAGTTATTCATATTCCAAAAACAATAAAAGTTCAACATCAGATAAATTCGATATCAAAGACAGACCTTTATCAGATACCGAAAGAAATACCTTATATGGTAACAATAATCGTTAAAAAAAGAAGCAATGCTTCTTTTTTTTATAATAAATGTAATAATCTGACAGTATCTCTAGCTATCATTACTTCTTCGTCAGTTGGCATTACCCAAACATCGATAGCAGAATCATCTTTGGAAATCTTGACCGTCTTACCTCTGGTCTGTGAATTCAACTCTTTATCAAGTTTAACATTTAAAGCTTCAGTTAATAAATCACAGATTTCTTCTCTGACTTTAGTATCATTTTCACCTAAACCGGCAGTAAAGATAATCGCATCAACATGACCTAATTGAACATAGTATGAGCCGATATATTCCATAACTCTCTGTGCATACATTTTTCTAGCCAGAATTGCTCTTTCATTACCGTCGTCAATAGCTTTTTGAATATCTCTGGCATCACTGGAAACACCACTGATACCTAACAAACCGCTCTTTTTATTAGAAATATCGATTAATTCTTTACAAGATAAACCGGTTTTTTCCATCAAATATGGGTAAACACTTGGGTCAACATCACCTGTTCTGCCTCCCATCATAATGCCGGCTAACGGAGTAAAGCCCATTGAAGTATTAACGCACTTACCACCACTGATAGCAGCCAGTGAAGCACCGTTTCCTAAATGGCAGGAAATGATATTTTTGTTTTCATCATTAACCAGCTTAGCATAGGTTTGAGCAATATATTTATGAGAAGTACCGTGGAAACCGTATCTTCTTACCTGATATTTTTCGTAATATTCCAAAGGTAAAGGATATAAGAATGTTTCTTTAGCCATTGTTAAATGGAAAGAAGTATCATAAACAAAGACATGACCAACATGAGGCAAAGCCTGCTTAAATGCGGCATAACCGGTATAATTAGCCATCATATGTAACGGACCAAGATCTTTCATATCTAAAATATCCTGAGCGCTTTCTTCGGTTGCTACTGTGCTGTCAGCATATTTTTCTCCACCATGTAGTACACGATGACCCACAGCATCGATTTCATCCATTTTCTCGACAATGTGATATTCCACCAAAGCTTCCAGCAACAAATCAACCGCTTGCTGATGATCCTTAATAGGCAAGACTTTTTTTACTTTTTCCCCGTTTACTTTAATTGAAAAAATCGCATCATCCATTGAGATTCTTTCAACCACGCCGTCAGTTAATACCGTTTCTTCAGGCATCTGAAATAATTTGAATTTAAGTGATGAACTTCCGGCATTTACTGCCATAACCTTACTCATAATTTAATCCTCCAATTCTATTAATTGTTTAACTATATCATTCACTTGTTGTAATTCAAGTGATTGAAGCTGACTGTAATAATGCATTCTCTGATTATAATTACTTGATAAATGCATTAACGATTCATATTTATCAATAGCGGCAATACTCTTTTTCAGCGCATCATAAACCGCATTACGACTGACTGACAATTGCTGCGCTATTTCCGATAAAGAATAATTCTCATAGTAATATAAAGATACTATTTCCTGCTGCTTTTCAGTAAGCAAATCGATATAAAACGGTAGTAATTGATTGATATAATCAAACTTTTCCATTTTTAACCCCCGATAATAAAACTATCAATGTACTTATTGATATCAAATTCGCTGATATCATCAATTTGTTCGCCATAGGTAATAAATTTTACCGGTAAGCTGTACTTGTCGTTAATGCTTAAAACAATACCGCCCTTGGAAGTGCCGTCCATTTTTGTCAAAATAACCGCATTTACCTTCGCCCCTTCAATAAAAGCTTCAGCCTGCGATAAACCGTTTTGACCGGTAGTGGCATCGATGGTTAAGTAAATATCAAGTTGACGATCGTTCAATTCTCTAAGGCTTACCTTAACCATTTTCTTTAATTCATTCATCAGATTATTTTTGTTTTGTAATCTTCCGGCCGTATCGGCAATAATGATATCTACCGGATGCTGATTGAAATATCTGATACCATCAACTAACACACTGCTGGGATCAGCTTTTTCTTTTCCGGAAATACAAACTAAATCTAATCTTTCAGCCCATTTTTCCAATTGACTGACCGCCCCGGCTCTGAAAGTATCGGCAGCGATTAATCCAACTGTAAAATTATTTTGTAAATAGTAATTGGCTAATTTTGAGATTGTGGTTGTTTTACCCGAGCCATTGACACCGACCATCATAATCATTTTGTTTTTGTCATTTTCAATAGTCAGATTCTGATAATCACGATAATTTTCTTTTAATATCTCAGCCAAATAAGTCGAAATCGTTTTTGGATTGGTAATGAAATTTTCATTTACCTTCTCTTTAAGCTGATCCATAATTTTTTCGGCATTTTCAATGGAAACATCACTGGAAATCAGTAAAACTAATAATTCTTCATAAATATCGTCATTATTGGCGCTGTAACCGCCTAAAAGCTCAGTAATCTTTACTGCCAGAGATTTATTAGTTTTTTTGTAGCCGTCTAAATAATTAGATAATTTGGATTCATTTTTATTGAACAGTGCCATCGTTTTCCTCTTTCACATAATCTAAAGCGTCTTTTAATTTTACTCTTAAAATATTGCTTACGCCTTTTTTCTGCATCGTAACGCCATATAAAACATCACATTCCATCATCGTTCCCGGTCTATGGGTGATGACTATAAACTGAGATTGACCAGAGAATTTGTGGATATACTTCGCAAAGCGGTCTACATTTCCCTGATCTAAAGATGCTTCGACCTCATCAAAGATACACAACGGGATTTGACGGGCTTTTAAAATCGCAAACAAGACGCAAATAGCGATCAAACTCTTTTCACCGCCGGAAAACAGTCTGATATTTTGAACGCTCTTTCCCGGAGGCTGCACATCGATATCAATTCCGGAATTTAAAATATCATTTTCATCTTCCAAAAATAACTTGGCTCTGCCTCCGCCAAACAAAACTGTGAAAACCTCATTTAGTGAAGCGTTAATCTTATCGAACATCTGCTTAAACTGAACGGACATTGTTTCATCCATTTCATTAATGATACCAAGCAGATTTTCCTTTGAAGCTGTCAGTTCTTTAATCTGATTGTCCATAAACTGATATCTTTCGTTGACTTTAGCATAATCCTGCGGAGCATCAAGATTGACATTGCCTAAAGCGCTGATTTCTTTTCTCAATTGGACTACTTCTGATTTGGCGCTGGTTATATCAATATCATAATCCTTAGCGGAAGCAAACTCATAAGTCAGCTGATAGTCACGAGATAAAAGCGAAAGCTGATTATCACGGTTTGTTAAAGTCTTGGCTTTTTCGATATTTAAACTGTTAATCGTTGAAACAGTATCATTAAGTTCTCTTCTAACCTGTTTTATCTGAATATTTTTCCGATTCAATTCATTATTAGCTGTCAGTCTTCTTTCCCGCTTTAGGGCTATTTCATTGGTAATATCGTCCTTATACTTGTAAGCCTGATTGAGATTTTGGGTCAGCTGATCATCATAAGGCTGACTGTCTTGATCACTTAGCGGCTTTAATTGGTTATATTCATCAGTTAACTTTTCGTATTTTTCCTTTTTAATTTCCAATACTTCATTTATTGAAGCTAACTGAATTCTCTTATTAACCAATAAATCATTTTCTTTCTGCCGCTTATTAGTTGTTAAAGTATATTCATCATTTAAATAAGAAACATCCTGATTAAGTGAAGCAATTCGTCTAGTGATTTCATCCAACTGTTTTGAGGCATTAACCGGTGAGTTGTTACGCTTATTATATCCGCCGCTTAAACTGCCGCCCCGATTAATCACATCACCTTCCAAAGTGACAATACGGTATTGATAATTCAAACGCTTAGCCAATGTCACCGCATTATCTAAATTGTCACTGACAATTACATTGCCTAACAAGTTAAGTACCACTACATCATACTGCGGCTGACAATCAACAAAGTCGCTGGCCAAGCCTAAAAAACCGGGTGTATTTTCACAAATAACCAAACTGTCTTTATTTACATATCGAGCTTTTAAGACATTAAGCGGCAAGAAAGTAGCACTGCCGGCCTTGTTTTTCTTCAAAAACTTTATCGCTTCTCTGGCAGCGGCGTCATCTTTGGTTACAATATGATAAACTGACGAAGCTAATGCGGTTGCTGCCATCAATTGATAACCGTCATCGACTGTAAAAAGATTATTGACAGCATCATATATACCGTCAAAATTATTTTTATTTTCTAAAATCGTTTTAACTCCGTTTTCCTTATCATAAGGAGCTTTTAGCTGATTTTCCAAAACGCTTTTACGATTATTCAAATATGCCAGATCATTGGTCTTAGTATCAATTTTCTTTTTTAATTCAAACAATTGGTTATCGTAATTAACAATTGACTGATTTATTAAATCAATTTGAGCTTCGGTTTCGTTTTTTCTGTCTAGTCGGTCTTGATATTCCAGATTAGCCGCATTCATTGCTTTAAAGGTTTCTTCAGTTTTGGCATTGAGATCACCGTTTTCTCTGATATAACGGCTTTTCTGCTCGATTTCGGCTTTTCTTTTTTCCAATAACTGAATATCATTTAGACTGGCATACAACTTATCCTGCAATTTATGGACTTCACTGTCAATCGTGTTAATCTCCTCGCTCAATAAGTTTGTATCATTCTCTAAAATGGTAATTGAGGCGTTAGTAGTTGTTTCTTTATAAGATAAATCAAAAAGCTGCTGTTCAATAGTTTGTAAATCAGCATTCAAATTTTTAATTTCATTAACGATTACCGCAATTTCGATTTCGGTTAAACGATCTTTAAGTTTTTGATATTGTTGAGCTTTAATTGCCTGTTTTTGTAAAGGGGTAACCTGTTTTTGCAGTTCAACAAAAATATCATTTAATCGATCAATGTTTTCCTGGGTTCTGGCCAGTTTATTTAAGGATTCGATCTTTCTTTTCTTGTACTTGCTGACAGAAGCGGCCTCTTCAAATAAAGCCCGACGTTCAATCGGTTTCGCTTCGGCAAATGCCTGGATGTTGCCTTGGGTGATAATGCTTAATGAATCACGTCCCAATCCGCTATCTAAAGTTAAATCGACAATATCTTTTAAGCGGCAAACCGATTTATTGATTAAATACTCGCTTTCATTA
>JBJFHD010000004.1:0-34930 GCA_051893335.1 Erysipelotrichaceae bacterium
ATATCGTTATTAACAATCACACATACGGAGATACGGAATTTGCTCATCACTATGCTCTAAAAAAAGAGGTTCTATTACTTGATGATGATAAACAAACCTTGTATGCACTAATGAAGAAACATTTTATTTTATAAATTCCAATTGGATTACTTTTTATTTTTCGCAAAGAACGAAAGCGCAAATAAGGCAACCATAACGATAACATAGACAGCATAGCATACTCGCCATAGGTCTGGACCAAACTCTAATGTACCAATGTAGATTACCTGTCCCAATGCAGGATTGGACAAGGCGCAAAGCACAAAGACTACTGCCACTATTAGCATTACAAGGCTAATCAGCCTTAATGTTCTTTTGGCTTTCACACTATCACACTTCTTTGTCAAATTAGGTGTAATAGAAAAATGTCATTAATTCAATCATCGGCATAAGAGAACACCCGAAGGAATTTAAGGGGATTTATTACCGCATTACCCACACCGCGCCATAGTTATTATCTTTTTTATCTATAAAAAAAGGCTTAATTATTATAAGCCTTTGAATAAAGAGTTTTAGTCTAATTTGCTGAGCTGCATTGCCACAAAATCCCAGAAGGCTTGTAAATCCAAACCGGTTGCGACTAGGGCATTGGCTTTGTGTAAATTAACCTTTGTGAAATCACAAACGGTACGGCCATAACAGTTGCCCTTATCTAAGCAGATTTCAACATAAGCTTTCTTCATAGTAAATATCATCGGGTTGGTGACATAAACTACGGCGGTAACATCATGAACCGGACCGGCTTCCAAATCGAAACGTTTCTGGCTGTTGAAAGTAAAACGCATGATATCAGAGAATAGTTTGCCGGCTTTATTGCCTAACTGTTCCATTCTTTCGATAATATCCATGGTAGCGATAGCCTGATTGGTAAGATCTAATCCCATCATAACAATCTCAGCGCCTGATTTAAAGACAATATCTGCTGCTTCCGGATCGGCAACGATATTGAATTCAGCAGCTGGTGTGTGATTGCCAAGACCGAATGCGCCACCCATCAGGACAATTTTTTCAATTTTATCAACGATTTTAGGTTGCAGTCTGATAGCCATCGCAATATTGGATAAAGGTCCGACCGGGACTAATGTGATTCTTTCTTTGGAATTCATTAAGGTTGAGATAATGAAATCAACAGCGTGCTGTTTTTCTTCTTTGATTTTCAATTCTTCAAAAACCGGACCATCTAAGCCGCTTTCGCCGTGAATGTAATCAGCGACAATCTGATCTCTGACTATAGGTCTATCCATTCCAGCGTATACCGGTACTGATAAACCAAGATGTTGAACTACATTAAGAGTATTTCTTAATGTTTTGTCGAGGGTCTGGTTTCCTGCAACAGCAGTAATACCCAGTAAATCGATTTTCTCATTTGCAGCTGCTACCATTAGAGCGATAGCGTCATCGTGACCGACGTCACAGTCAAGTATTATTTTGATTCTTCTTTGCATTTGTTTCTTTCTCCTTTACAAATATTATAAAATATGAAATAGTAATATAAATAGGAAATATTTCCTATTTTGAGGTAAAAAATGGAAAATATTTATACGGTTTGTCAAAAATACTTTAGTAAGGAAATAGTTGATAACAGTAAACTGATTTATGTTAAAAGCGGCGAAACCATCATCAGTCAGCAGCAGAAAAGCAAATATCTTTTTTATATGCTTAAAGGGAAATGTGCGGTTAAAGTATTGATGAGCAATGGCAAGACGTTGATTGTCAATACGCTTAAAGCGCCGTCATTAATCGGAGAGCTGGAATTGATCAGAAATATTTCTCCTTTTTCCGTAGTGGCTTTAAATAATTGTCAGCTGCTGGCAATTGATTTAGATAAGTACAAAAACTACTTGGTAAACGATCTTCATTTTATGAAGGCTCTTTGTTACGATCTGGTCGGTAAAGAGCGAAAAGAAACTTTAAAGTTAATCAACAGCTTTGCGTTTCCGTTTGAAAATCGTCTGGCTAAATTCATTCTTGATAATCGGCAATACGATTGTTTTTCGATAAAAAAGGTCGAAATTGCGGAAAGTTTAGGTGTGTCTTACCGTCATGTCGAATCTCTGATGAATAGTTTCTGCCAAAAAGGTTATTTAAGAAAAGAAAAACTCACCTATTGGATAATAGATGAGCAGGCTTTAATAGAATTGGCAAGAGCCTATTAGTATTCAACGATGACTTTACCAAAGGTGAAATCACTTTCACATTCCGTTACAGCATAAGTTAAGGTCAAATATTGACAATCGAAGTCAACGGTGATGCTGTAGCGAGCCGGTAAATCACTGTTGCGATAATGAAATTGAAGACAGGTATCATTTACCCAGCCATGACAGCCGTAATTGGTTGAAGGTTTATAACCTTCGGTTAGGTCAGTACCGTTAGTTGCCCAGGTAAGTTTGGATAGTTTGATATAATCGGAATCAAATTGTTTCCATTTACCTTTCTGACTGCTGAAAAAGTATTCTTGGTGATCTTTGGTTAAGATAAGATGGCAAACATCATTCTCAAAACAGAATTTAACTTTTTCAAAGGCTGAATTTGGCTGACCAACTAATTCACGGTTGTTAATTTTATTAATCAGCGTTTGATTTTCTTTTCCTTTGGCAATTTCCATTAGACGGAAAGAAGACTGATAATCACAACTGCGGTCATTATCAATCATATCAAATAAACTGTCAAGGATAGGCTGTGAGCTGCCGGCAGCCGAAGTAATAGCTAAAACCAGTTGATTATCGGGATTTACTAAGCACAACTGACCGAATAAGCCGCTGGCACGGTAGCTGTTATGAGTTGACATCCAAAACTGATAACCATATCCATTGACACTTTCCGACTTGTTGTAAAACGGGATAGTATCTATTTGTTTTTGCGTAGCCATTTCGATCCAGTTTTCCGAAACGATTTGTTTGCCATTATAACGGCCTTTATTCAATAATAATTGACCGAATTTTGCTAAGTCATTACAGCTTAAATGCATTCCCCAGCCGCCGGTATTGCGGTTTTGATTATCTTGATCGAAATAACATTCAGTTATGTTCAATGGCTTTAGGATGTTTTCTTTCAAAAAATGAAATGTTGTATCCTGAGTAATAGTATCAATTACAACTGACAGTAAGTAGGTTGACAGATTGTAATAATGGAAGTGATCACCATTAGGCCAAGATAACGGCTTTTTAAGGATTATTTCAACCCAATCGGCGCCTAAGGGAATATAGGGTTGTTTGTCATGACCTAACTGCATAGTTAATAGTTCTTTAATGGTTATTTCGGCAGAAGGGTAATCTTTCAGATAAGCATACTGCGGTAAATAATCCAGCAGTTTACCATCTAATCGGATTAATCCTTTGTCGTATAGAATTCCTATTGCCAGGGAAATAAATGATTTAGTGCAGGAATAGATAGTGTTTAAATCATCAGGGTCATAAGGATAGTATCCTTTTGATAAAAGAGTTTGACCGTTTTGTAAAAGCACAATATTATGGATTTCCAGCTTTTTCTTTTCCAGTTGGCTAATAAAGTAATTGATATTTCCTTGATTTAATTGTTTCATATTAAACCTCTTTCTTTTCTCTATTATATCAAAAAAACCTGGCAAGCCAGGTTTTCTAGTTAACTTCCATTTTGATTTCTAATAATTTTTCTTTTAATTCATTTTCAAGTTTACGTAATTCAATTTCAGCAGCATTACGTTTTTCTCTACCTTCAGTCTGAATCTTCAATACTTCATCTAAAGTATCGATAAGAGCCTTATTAGTCTGTTGCAATGTTTCGATTTCAACAATAGAACGTTCTGAAGCTTTTGCGGTTTCGATAGTACCCTGTTTTAAAGCTTCGGCATTCTTCTTTAGTAGGTCATTAGTCATCTTATCAACTGCTGCTTCAGCATCAATAGCATCCTGAGCATGAGTTAAGCCTAAAGCAATAACCATCTGAGACTTCCAAAGTGGAATGGTATTAACTAAAGTAGACTGAATCTTTTCTGCCATAATGGTATCGTTGTTCTGAATTAAACGAATTTGCGGTGACATCTGAACGGCAACCATTCTGGTCATTTCCAAATCGTGTAGTTTCTTTTCAAAACGATTGATTAACTGAGCATAATCATTTGCTTTTTGGGCATCTTCGGTTGTGCCGGTTTCTTTGGCAGTTTGCTGCAGCTGCGGTAATTCAACTTCAACGGCATGTTTTAATTTCTTCTTACCGGCAGCAATATACATCGTTAATTCTTTCTTATTGGTTTCGTTTTTAGCATACAGTTCATCTAATACCGCAATATCCTTTAATAATTGAATTTGGTTCTCTTCTAAGATATTGCAGATTTTTTCGACGTTAACATTAGCCTTTTCATATTTAGCACGAATATTATCTATTTTGTTTCCTGCTTTTTTGAACAAACCGAGAAATCCTTTTGATTCTTCTTCGACATCAAAGCCCTTTAGCTCGGTAACTAAGTCAGTAATCATGTTGCCGATCTGACCCAGATCCTTTGTTTTGATATTTTCCAATGTTTTATCATAGAAATCAGAAATCTTATTTTGAGCTGTTGAACCGTAACTCATAATGATATTAGTGTCATTAATATCAATTTTTTCTGAGAAGTCGTCAATCATCTTTAATTCTTCTTCTGAAAAAACAGACATATCCAGCTCTGTATTTACTACCTTTTCTTCTGTAACTTCCTGAGCTGTTTGTTCAACTTGTGGGGCTGCTGTTTCTTCCGCTTTTTCCAAGGTTAAAACAATTTTTTCTTCTTCCATTCGTTTATCCTCCATATCTCTATTAATTATAGCAAACTTGACAAAGATTTACCGTAAAAAAGTGGTAAAATAATATACAATATTGAAATAGGAGGAAATATCATGGAAGTTAAACAACGCAATGAAATTGAGCAGGAATATAAATGGGATTTAACAAGTCTGTTTGAAAGTGATGAGAAATGGGAAGAAAAGCTGGCCTCATTAAAGGGGCAGGACGAAGTAGCTCGTTGTTATCAGGGCAAATTAAATAATGCCGATACAATTTGGCAATATCTGAACTGGGAATTTTCCCTTTCAAAGGATTTGAGCGATTTATTCTGTTATGCTTCTTTACGCCACAGTGAAGACACCAGAGATTCGGCTGCTACATCAATGTATTCAAGAATTTACAGTTTATATGTAGCCATTTCTTCAGCCAGTGCATTTTCACGACCTGAAATACTGTCATTGGATGATGAGATACTAAATCAGATTATCGCTGATGAAAAGTTGAAGGATTATAAATTTTTGCTCGAGGATTTATATCGTGAGAAAAAACATACTTTATCGGCTAAAGAAGAAATGGTCATTAGCTCATTTGGCGAATCATTTGCTGGGGCAGGCGAGATTGCCGACAGTTTAAGAGACAGCGATTTGGTGTTTGAACCGATTAAAGACAGTAACGGTGTCGAATATCCTTTAAGCGAGTCTTCATATATCCATTATCAGATGAGTGATGACAGAACATTAAGATTAAATGCGTTTAAATCATATTATAAGACATATAAGCAGCACATTCATACCTTTGCCAGCGCTTATCGGGCTGAGGTTAAAACAGCAGTAACCGAGGCAAAATTAAGAGGATATGATTCATCTCGTCAAATGTCTTTGTCAAAGAACAATATTCCGCTAAGTGTTTACGACAACTTAATAGAATCGGTACATAAGCATCTGGATTTGATGTATCGTTATTTAACAATCAGGAAAAAAATACTGGCTTTGGATGAACTGCATTATTACGATGTCTATGCTCCTTTATCTAAGGGCAGCAGTAAGCAGTATTCTTATCAGCAGGCCCAGCAAATGGTTTTAGCTGCCGTTAAACCGCTGGGAGAACAATATCTGCAAAAAGTACAACAGGCTTTTGATGAAAAATGGATTGATGTCTATCCAAATGTAGGCAAATCCAATGGGGCATATTCTTCCGGGACCTACAATTCCAACCCATATATTATGATGAATTTCAACGGTTCGTTGGATAGCGTTTCGACTCTCGCACATGAAATGGGTCATTCCCAACACACTTATTTGACTAATTCGCATCAACCGGTTCAATACAGCGACTACTCTTTGTTTGTTGCTGAGGTGGCTTCGACAGTCAATGAAAACCTTTTAATTGATCAGCTGTTGCAGCAGTGCGATGATCCAAAGGAGCGTTTGGCTTTGTTAAATGAATATTTGGAAGGTTTCAAGGGAACAGTATTCCGTCAGACAATGTTTGCCGAGTTTGAAATGAAAGCTCATAAAATGGCTGAAGAAGGGCAGTCACTGGATTGTGATAGTTTATCAGCTGTTTACGAGGATTTAATTAAATTATATTTCGGTCAGCAGTTGGTAATTGATCCAGAGGTCAAATACGAATGGGCGAGAATTCCGCACTTCTTTAATCCGTTCTATGTTTATGTTTACGCAACCGGATATACCAGCGCCGTTGCGATAAAAGAGGGAATTCTCAAGGAAGGTCAGCCAGCGGTAGATCGTTATTTGGAATTCTTATCAATGGGCGGCAGTGATTATCCTTTGAATGAATTGAAACATGCCGGGGTGGATTTGACAACCAGTGAACCGATTGACAGAGCATTTAAAAAACTTGAAGAAATACTTCAGGATGCCGAAAGAACAATCGAATTGTTGTAGTATTATAATATCGAGGCAAATATGGTGTAACCTCATTAATGGAAGTTACACCTTTTTTTGTTCAATAAAAAAGCCTATCAACAAAGCTGACAGGCTTTAGCCTTTTCTTATTGGCTGCATATTCTATATGATAAAATGAATTTTCTGCTGCTTGTAGTGATCTGAAGGCTCTAGTTTGACATCAGGATAACCGATATAAATGATATTAAGCGGGATCAAGTTATCAGCTAGGTCTAAGGCTTGCTTAACATTTTCAACTGGCTGAGCTTGCGGATAAATTCCGCACCAAAGCGAACCTAAGTCAAGAGCTGTAGCCGCCAGCAAGATATTTTGGGTTGCTGCACTGCAATCCTGAATCCAGAACTCCTGTTGTTTTGAAGGCAATGTGTTTGTCAAGTCAGCACAAACAACAATTGCCAATGGAGCATTGATATTGCTGTAAGGAGAAGCTGTATTAAGTTTGGCAAGCACTTCCTTGTTCTTTACAACATAAAACTGCCAGGCTTGTTTATTACAAGCAGACGGAGCCGACATAGCCCCGTGGAGTATCTGATCAATCAGCTGATCGCTGACTTCTGTAGCTAAATATTTTCGGCAACTTCTTCTTTTTAATAAAGTTTCAAATAATTCCATTTGGTTAATCCTTCTTGATTTGTTCAAAATCTTCCACAGTCAATAAATCCATTTGTGCATCCGGATTTCTGATAATTCGTTTTGACTGATTTAAGATTGCTTCTTCGATAACATTTCTTGATAATCGACCGTTTCCGGAACGGACAGAATCATTTTTTTGTACTTCGGTAAAATAATCGGTAAGCGGTTTTTCAACAGCTGCTTCAATCTGATAGCCGGCTTTTTTAGCATTTATCAAAGCGATTTGATATAACTCCTGACCGGTATAATCAGGGAACTCGATCTGATTTGGAAATCTTGATTTCAAACCGCTGTTTGACTGTAAGAATTCCTGCATTTCCCTGGTATATCCGGCTAAGATGACAATTAAGTCTTCACGATTATCTTCCATGGCTTTAACCAGGGTATCGATACATTCAAGACCGAATGAATCGTTAGTGCCTCGATATAAAGAGTAAGCTTCATCGATAAACAAAATACCTCCGATAGCCGATTTGATGACCTGCATGGTTAACGGTGCGGTATGACCGACATATTTACCGACTAAGTCATTGCGGCTGACTTCGATTAATTGTCCGTTGCTTAAAACTCCAATTGCTTTTAAGTATTTTGCCAGCAAACGGGCAATGGTGGTTTTTCCAGTGCCGGGATTACCGGTAAAAATCATATGTTTGCTTAATTCGGTTGTTTTTAAACCTTTCTGCTGTCTGATTTTCTGGGCGTTATAGAAATCCTGTAAAGAGAAGATATATTCCTTTATCTCGGTTAAACCGACAATGTCATTTAATTCCGCATTTACTTCTTCAATGGCATTATCGACTACTTTTTTCTGATACTCGCTCATCAAATGCTGATCTAATAAAATCTGATTGTCTTGACTTGAGATAATGATTTCATCATCAATATTGCCCTGTAACTTATATTCGCTGATTGCTGAGTAAATCTTTTGGAATAAATCAATGACATACTTTACATTGCTGTGATCGTAGTTGTCATAGACATATTGAGCAAAGCTTTCCTGATATACTACATTGATATTGAGATTAGTCAAACATTTCTTTCTTAAATCGACAAACTTATTTCTGGCGATATCAACGATTTCATCCTTGTCAAGATCCTTGGTAGTGATACTGTCGGAGATTGAATTGATAAATCTTGAGCCAACCACATTTAAAAGCTTGCTTGATTTTAGAGTAGTAATGAAAACAAGATATTTTCCTTTAAAGTTCAGTTCGCTTACCGCATTTTTAACCAGAGAGTTGCTGGTTTCGGTTAATTGACCCTTGTTTAAGACATATCTCTTATTTAAGGATAATTTGCCGTCAACCAGAATTTCTTCGACATAATTCAGATATGAAGGAGCAATGGCATCAATGTTATCAAATACGATAACCGAGCTGTTATTGATTGCGCTGTATAAATCAACAACGAAGTTATTTTCATCTTCTTTGCCGCTGTATTTCTGCAAATCAATTGAAGAAATTGTTCCATTGGCAATCAGATTCTGTTCGTGCAGTAATTGGGTAATAGCCTCAACTGAACTGTGACGGCCGGTATAGCTGCTTCCACAGATAAGGATGGTACTGTTTGTCCCGTTTTTTTGCTGTCCTGAAACAAACGGACGCTTAAATCCCTTGCCAAGATCATTTAGAAAAGTTGTCTGATTATAGACTTTCAGATTTAAAGCGGTATTGATTTGATCAAACTTCTGATTTAACAGTTCAGTATTGTCTATCGTTATCAGGCTTTCTTCCTGATTAATTGCGGGAAAGTCCTGAGAGAAATCATCTTTCAAAGACTGCTTGAGAGAATCTAAATCCTCGGAGAAATTCAAATCATAGATTTGTTCGGTTTGCTGTTTGATTTTCTCACTGTTCTCTTTCAGCCTTTTAAGTTGTTCATCCATATCGACTCCACTAAAAGGATCGTTTTTAAGGATTTCGATATCAGTAGAGGTTAAGCTGCGATTCGGCGCATCTTTGCCCAAGACTTTTCGATAGAGTTCTTCTTTTTCCTTTGTTCTGTCTTTCATAAACTTATTTTCCAATCTTGTTATTTAACTCAGCAAAACGGGCATTTTTAGAGTTGTTAATAATCTTTTTAACCATTTGTAAACCGTCATAGTAACCCAATAAGAAACTATCAACGTTACTGCTTCTGACTTTTGAACGGTAAGTATTGATATCATTTTTAATTTCAGCTTCCAGTAACTTCAAATTATCGTTGTACTTGTCAGTTTCAGCTAAATAATAATCCAGTGCCTGTTGGTAACCGGCTCTTTTTTCATCAGGGTAGTTTTCAAATTCGATGTTGGACAGGCATTGTTTAATCTGCTGATAACGACTGTCATATTTGGTATTATCTATTGCCTTATTGACATAAGGCTGTACTGTCCGATAATTGGTTGTTGAATAACCTTTGTAGGAGTTAGTTTTGTATTTTGTGCCATAAACAGAATCATTAATGGCTTTTTCAAAGTCATTAATTGATTGATTGACGAATTCACCGTTGTTTAATTTGGCTAACATTTCATCTAATGATTCGTTCCAAGTTTTATTATTCATTTACACTTTCCTCCTTTTTCATTTCATCAACTAATCCGTCTTTTTTCAGAATAGATTCTAATGTTCTCATATCGACATTAATTTCGGTATAGTAATCTTCAACTAGTGATGAGGAAATGGTTTTTAAGGCACCGTTAATCAGAACGATGGTTTTCAATAAGCGATCTTCACTTTCTTTTCCTTCTTCAGTTAAAGTAGCATTTTTCTCTAAACGTTTGTAGTTGGTCAGAATGTCCTTTAACATTGGAAGATAGTATTGATACAGCTTAGTTGTTTTCTTCTTGCTGTCGGTAAACTCGTTTTCGATTTTATTTATCTGATTAAGATATTGAATAGTTTGACCTAAATCGTTTTTTATCTCGGCATTGGAAATACTGTTTTGAATTTGGGTGAATTGATCGATATAGTATTGACAATCGGTCTTACTGTCCTTAATCGGAGCGGCGATTTCTTCTTTTTGTTCCTGCTTAGCTAAGTTAGGTTCTTTCTTGTTTTTCTTGTTGAGGTATTTAATTAACTCACTGGCTAAGGAAGAAAAGGCGAAAGGATAGGTATCGTTATATTCTTTTAGGTTACCGATATATTCATCTCTGATATAAATATCGATGGTATTTAAAGCGACGTTATCCGGGTTAGCTAAAACTAAATATGTATCTTCATCGATATCTAAACGCTGATTGGATTGAAAGTATTTGGTTAATTTCTTTAACAAGTTTTGAATTGTCGAAGATGAAGCGGTCGTTGAACGACTGTAACCGGGTTTCTTGGCGCTGGAAGCATCCTTGATTAGTTTAACAATCAGCGCAACAAAAGCAATAGGTACCACAGCTGCCAATAAACCGAAAATCAGTTCAAAAGCAAAACCGAATATCCCTCCGAATGAATTTATAAGTGCAATCAGGATAATAAATCCAATGATTGAATCAAAACCAGATTTTTTTCTATTTCTTGCCATAAGTAAAAAACCTCCGTCAAGATATTATAACATTTTTTATTGGGGAAAAAATAATAACAGTATCAATATGTGGTAGAATATTAGGGAAAAAGGTGATTATATGAAAGACAAGATTGTAATTAAAAATGCCAGAGAAAACAATTTGAAAAATGTTTCCTTAGAAATACCTCGTGATAAGTTTATTGTTATGACGGGAGTAAGCGGCTCCGGCAAAACTTCTTTAGCTTTCGATACGATATATGCTGAGGGACAGCGAAGATATATTGAGTCATTATCGACCTATGCTCGTCAGTTTTTAGGCGGCATCGATAAGCCTGATGTGGAATCAATCGATGGGCTTTCACCGGCTATCGCAATCGATCAGAAATCCACTAACAACAACCCGAGAAGTACGGTTGGTACCATAACTGAAATCTATGATTATTTGCGTTTATTGTTTGCGAGAATTGGAGTTCCTTATTGCCCTAACCACAATGAGCCGATTACAGCTGTGACCATCTCGCAGATTATGGACACAATTGATTCAATAGAAGACGGCAGCAGAATGAATATCTTAGCGCCGGTAGTTCATCAAAAAAAGGGCTCGCATAAAGATTTGTTGCAGAAACTGTCAAGTCAGGGTTATGTCAGAGCAGAGATCGACGGTAAGCTATGGCTGCTTGAAGATGAAATTACTTTGGAAAAGAACAACAAGCATGATATCAATGTTGTGGTAGATAGAATTATCAAGAAAAAAGAAAACCGCAGCCGTATTCATGATTCTTTAGAGAATGCGCTAAACTTATCAGATGGTTTGGTTTTAATAAAATACGATGACAACGAATTACTGTATTCAACTCATTTTGCCTGTAAATACTGCGGTTTTAGTGTGCCTAAACTGGAGTCCAGGCTGTTTTCGTTTAACTCCCCGCTGGGAGCCTGCAGTGATTGCCATGGCTTGGGCGTGAAACAAAAAGTCGATTTGGATTTGGTAATACCCGATGATAATTTAAGCATCAATCAGGGTGGAATTAAATATTATAAAAACATCGTTAATACGGAAAATCTGGAATGGAAAACCTTTCAGGTTCTGTTAGATCATTATCATATTGATAAAGATATTCCGATTAAACAGTTGAGTAAGGAACAAATGGAAGTAATTCTTTACGGTTCAAAAGAACCTATCAGTTATTCCATTACTTCAAGAGGCGGCATAACCAAGAAAACAGTTGGCTTTGTTGAGGGCGTCGCAACTATGATTGAAAGAAGATACAACGAAACAACCAGCGCATCCGCTAAGGAATGGTATGGCTCTTTTATGTCGGATTTTGTCTGCCCTACCTGTCATGGCAATAGGCTGAATGAGCTGGCTTTATCGGTCAGAGTAGGCAACAAAAACATCATAGAATGGACAAAAATGAGTGTAAAAGGTTTGTTGGAATTCATTGATAATCTGCAATTAGACCCTGCTCAAAAACAAATTGCCCAACTCTGCCTTGATGAAATAGTTAATCGCTTAAAATTTTTAAAAAATGTCGGTTTGGAATATCTGACTTTAGACCGTTTAGCCGGCACTTTAAGCGGCGGTGAAGCACAAAGAATTCGCTTGGCGACTCAAATCGGCTCAAAGCTGACAGGAGTCTTATATGTACTGGATGAGCCGTCAATCGGTTTGCATCAAAAAGATAACGATAAACTGATTAATACTCTCAAATCAATGCGTGATTTAGGCAATACCTTGATTGTTGTCGAGCATGATATTGATACTATGAAACAGTGTGACTGGATTGTCGATGTCGGTCCTTATGCAGGAGTACATGGCGGCAATATCGTTTATAACGGTCCAAGCAGTGAGATAGTTAATTGCCCGGAGAGCTTAACCGGCCAATATATCGGTTCAAAAAGAAAAATAGCCATACCGGCAAAAATCAGAAAAGGAAACGGTAAGTTTTTGAAGGTAAATTCAGCTGCTGAAAATAATTTGAAAAATATCAATGTTACGATTCCGCTAGGAACACTTACGGTTGTAACCGGAGTCAGCGGTTCGGGTAAAAGTACGCTGGTAAATGAAGTCATCTCCAAAGCGGTGATGAAACATTTAGGCAGAAGCCGGGTTAAAGTCGGCAAAGTTAAGAGTGTCAGCGGAATCAATAATTTGGATAAGATTATTGTCATCGATCAAAATGCGATAGGTAGAACCCCAAGAAGCAATCCGGCTACTTACACCTCGGTATTTGATGATATCAGAGAACTGTTTGCCTTAACAGTGGATGCTAAAATGCGGGGATATGATAAATCTCGTTTTTCTTTCAATGTCAGTGGCGGCCGCTGTGAAAGCTGTAATGGTGACGGAGTAAAACGAATCAGTATGAACTTCTTGCCGGATATTTATGTGAATTGTCAGGTTTGTCACGGTAAGAGATATAACCAGGAGACCTTGCAGGTAACATTTAAAGGTAAAAACATTTACGATGTCTTGGAAATGACGGTCGAAGAAGCCTTAGAGTTTTTTGCTAATGTACCAAAAATCAAAAATAAGTTACAATCATTATATGATGTAGGTTTGGGCTATATCAAGCTGGGCCAAAATGCGGTTACTTTAAGCGGTGGTGAAGCTCAAAGGGTTAAATTGGCCAGTGAACTGCAGAAAAAAGCAACCGGCAAGACTTTGTATATTTTAGATGAGCCGACAACCGGTCTGCATAATTATGATGTTGAAAAACTGATTAAGATATTACATCGAATTGCCGATCACGGAGATACGATTATTGTGATTGAGCATAATCTTGATGTGATTAAAAACGCTGACTACATTATCGATTTAGGCCCTGATGGCGGCGATAATGGTGGAAATGTGGTTGTTAGTGGTACAATATATGATGTAGCGGCTTGTAAAGAGAGTTATACAGGTGCTTATCTAAAGAAGATGATAGGAGAAGAGCAGTGAAAAAAGTTTACGTAAGAGATGTATGGAACTACTTCAAGTATCGTCGCTTAGTTGGCGATGATAAGTCATTAGAAAGAGAAATCCATGATGCCGATGTAAATCGACCTGGCTTGGAATTGTCGGGTTATTTTACTGAACATATTTATCGCAGAGTGGTAATTTTAGGTGAAAAGGAAATCGGCTATATTAAAAAAATGTCGATTGAAAAACAGCAGGAAGCATTTGAATATTTAACTAGCGATGATATTCCGATGATATTGATTTCCCGAGATTTACCTTGTCCTGAGGTCTTATATGATATTGCCTTAAAAAAGAATTTTCCAATCTTTTCATCTTATGCCCCGACTTCTTCACTGATTGTGGAAATAGTCTCTTTTTTGGAAGATTATTTCGCTGCTGTTGACAGTTTACATGGTGTTTTAATTCAAGTTTATGGTCGTGGGATTTTGATTACCGGAGAATCCGGGGTCGGAAAAAGCGAAATTGCACTTGAATTGATAAAAAAAGGTCATGTGCTGGTAGCTGATGACCGGGTAGATGTTTACCGTACTCATAACCATATTACTGGCGAGGCTCCGGAAGTATTAAAGAATATGCTGGAAATCAGAGGCGTTGGAATTATTGATGTTACCAGTATGTTTGGGGTAGCGGCTACCACTGAAAAAAGCCAGATAGACTGTATTATTGATTTGCAGAAGTGGGATCAAAATACCGTTTATGACAGAATCGGTGGGCAGCATGAATATTTGAATGTCTTCGGTATTGAGATTCCTAAGATTACCATTCCGGTCTCAGAGGGACGTTCGATAGCTGTTATTATCGAAGCAGCGGTAAATAACTTCATTTTAAGAAGTAAGGGTGTCTGCTCGTCTGATATTATTGAACAGCGAGTAATCAACTATATTAATAAACAAAAGGAGGAAGACTAATGGAATTTTTTCCAAGTATGGCAGTATTTGTAAAAATAGGGCCGGTAGAAATTAGATGGTATGCGGTTTGTATCTTAACAGGTGCTTTATTGGCATATTATTTAAGCTGCAGAGAAGCTAAAGCCGATAAATACGAAAGCGGTGTCTTAGATGATTTATTTATCGGTATCTTGTTATTCGGCATTATCGGTGCCCGTTTATGGTATTGCATTTTCTATGATTTTCAAGGTTATTTTTCTGACCCATTATCAATTATTGCGATTTGGGACGGAGGTTTAGCTATTCATGGTGGAATACTTGGCGGTTTATTGTTCGGCTTGGTTTATTGCAAGCTTGAGCATTATCAATTATTTCATTTAACTGATATTATTTTGCCAAATGTCTTATTGGCTCAGGCTATCGGCCGCTGGGGCAACTACTTTAATCAGGAAGCCTACGGTAATGTGGTAAGTGAAAGATATTTTGACGGTATTTTGTCTTTTTTGAAGCAGGGGATGTATATCAAATATCAATATCGCCAGCCAATGTTCTTTTACGAAAGTGTTTTGTGTATAATTGGTTTTATTTTAATTAAGCTCTATCTGAAACAAACCAAACCGCAAAGAGGCAAGGGAACTTTTGCATATTTGAGCTGGTATGGAGCAATCCGTTTCTGGATTGAAACCCAAAGAAGCGATTCCTTAATGTTAGGTAATTTAAAAATGGCAATGATTGTATCGATTGTGTTTATGCTTATCGGCATACCGGGAATGCTTGGAGCTTACAGCAAGCTGATTAATAAGAAAAAACCGGTTATTATCTTTGACTTGGACGGTACTTTAATTGACTCTAATCAATGTATCATTAATTCATTTAAGCAGGTATTTAAAAATCGTTGTCCTGATTTGGTTTTAACCGAAGAAGATTGCGCTAATTTCTTAGGACCGACTTTAGAGGAGTCTTTTATGAAACATTGTCCTGAAGCATCCAAGCAGCAAATTGAAGAAATGGTTGAAGAATATCGACTTGTTAATCAAAAACTGCATAATGAATATGTTAAGGCGATGCCAAATGCTAAAGAATTGCTGGACTATTTAAAGGAAAACGGCTATACGATGGCAATTGCTTCTTCAAAGAAAACCGATACTGTTAATCTTGGTTTGCAGGTCAGCGGTTTAGAAGGCTACTTTGATACCATTGTGGGAGTAGAGCAGGTTTATAATCATAAGCCTGATAAAGAGTGTTTAATCAAAGTTTTAAAACAGGTTGGCGGAACATTCTCCAATGCAGTATACATTGGTGACAGTGCTTCCGATATTGTTTGTGCGAAAAATGCCGGCTGTTATTCGATCGGATATACCAGCAATAAAGTATTGTTAGATAAACTGACAGAAAGTAAACCAAATGCTATGGTCGACGATTTATTAGAAGTCGAAGAGATTTTAAAACAGCCAATTTCTTTCTCATTTAATTTGAGGTAGTTTTAAATGTTGACATCAGAAGAGAAAGAATTTTTAAAAGAACTGAATATCAGCATTGATGAAGGAGATCTTTCCGATATTATTAATATCCTGTATGATAAGTTGCATTCAGTTGGGATTGATGAAAATCTCAAACTAAATGAAACAGGCAGAATGTGTAAAAACATTCTGGATAAGATTGCGATATTCTAGTAAATATAGAAAAAATCACAGAAACATAATTAAAAGTGTAAGTATGTAAATTATGTATGTAGTAATACTTACACTTTTTTGTTAGCGAATAAAGAAATTGGTAAAAAACCCAGCCAATGGCTGAGTTAGATTATTAACATTAACGGTATGATTTTTCCAATTCGTCAATATACTTTTGTTTATCCTGCTCTGGCATAAATGATGATTTAATTGAGTTGATATTGCAAGTGATTAAATCATTGTAGGTGAATCCACATTCATTAATCGCATGATCATACTCATCTTCAATCGTAATATTGGCTAAAACCATATTGTCGGTATTTAAGGTAACAACGGCTCCGGCATCTAAGAGCTTTTTAGCCGGATGTAATTGATAAGAAGGTTCGGTTTTACATTGAATATTGCTGGTTAAGCAAATCTCTAAAGCAACTTGTTTATCGATAACTTCTTGCATTACTTCTTTATTGTAATAGCAGTGATGACCATGACCGATTCTTGAGGCGCCGAAATCAATTACTGTTGAACAGTTTTCAGGAATACCGTTATCACCGGCATGAATTGTCATCGGTAAATTAAGTCTTTTTGGTTCTTCAAATAAATAACGGTAGTGTTCCATTGGTACCGAATCCTCAAAGCCGGCTAAATCAAGGGCAACTACATGACGGTGGTCGTAATATTGCTGGTAAAGTATTACGGTTTCCTCATTTGCCTTGCTGTTGTCCTGCAGAGAAATCATACAGCAGAAGATTAGCCCAACTTTAATTTGAGGGAAGTCGGCTTCGGCTTTTTTCTTGCCTTCCAGTACAGCATCGATCGCATTTTTTTGGCTTAAACCTTTCAAAGTATGCAGTTGCGGAGCAAAACGAATTTCAACATAAGATAAGGTATCTTTAACATTTTTGATTGTGTCGTATGTTGTTTCAATCAAAGCCTGTTTATCCTGCAGGATTGCGGTAGGAATATCAAAACGGGCAAGATATTCACCAACATCGCCACAGTCGGCTGTTTTCACGATGAACTCTTTAAATTCTTCCAGTGTATCGGCAGGTAAAGCGACGTTTCTCTCTTTTGCTAAACGCCAGGTTGTTTCAGGCACCATTGAACCGTCTAAATGGAAGTGCAAATCAACTTTTAAAAATGGGTATTTTGACATATTTTTCTCCTTTTTTAATTTATTATCATTATAGCATTTTTATTTGAGCAAATAAGTTGAAAACGCCGTGAAATATCGATAAAATATCAATATAAGAAAGAAGGTTTCAAAAATGAAATTTGTATGTAAAGTATGCGGTTATGTTTATCAGGGTGATGCCGCTCCTGAACAATGTCCGGTATGTAAGGCTCCAAGCTCAATGTTTGAAGAGGTAAAGGGCGAAATTAAGCTTGCTGCTGAACATGTTTACGGCGTATATGGCAAAACCGTAAAGAACAATGAAAATATTTCAGAGGAAGATAAGAAGTATATCTTAGAACAATTAAAGGCTAATTTCTATGGTGAATGTTCAGAAGTTGGTATGTATTTAGCTATGGCCAGAGTGGCTCATCGTGAAGGCTATCCTGAAATCGGTTTGTATTGGGAAAAGGCTGCTTATGAAGAAGCAGAACATGCCAGCAAGTTTGCTGAATTATTAGGTGAAGAATTAGAACCTAATATGACAGACAGCACAAAGGCTAATTTGGCATGGCGTGTTGAGTGCGAATACGGGGCAACCAGCGGCAAAACCGAATTAGCTAGCATTGCTAAGAGAAACGGTCTAGATGCTATCCATGATACAGTTCACGAAATGGCAAGAGATGAAGCAAGACATGGTAAAGCGCTGGAAGGTATGTTAAAAAGATACTTCGGAAAGTAATCGCTGATTAAATGCTTTTTAAGGGAAACGGTAGAGGCTGTTTCCCTTTTTGTATACCATTTTGAATAAACAGATTTACTTTGTTATAATTATTTAGGTGATGTTATGAAAAAAAGTATTGAAATAGTGATATTTACCATCTTAGTGATGTGTCTGTGTCCTTTTATTCTAACCAGATTAACTGACCAACAAAACGGAGAGGCTCTAATGTTTATTCTTTTGTTATTCATTAATCCGCTCTATTGTATATTATTGGGGATTGTGAGTGGTTTAGACTGGCGAAATTGTCTGTATTATCCCTTATTTCCGCTTATTATTTTCATGGCTTCGATGTATTTTATATTTGACAAGTATGATAAAGCCTTTCTTGTTTACGGCATTATATACATGATCATAACTGTATCAGCGATGCTGGTAACAATGTTCATAATTAAGAAAAAGCAAGATCAACTAAAGATGGCCCTAGGAGATAACGATGAAGAGAAATGAATTTAAGAAAAATAAAACTGATTTTGTATTTATAGCTGTGATAACAGTTGTTTTAATCGGCTTGTTTGTCGGTTCCCTTTTCCTTAATTCAAAAGATTCTACTATCGGAATTGAAGATTTGCCGGATGAATTTACATTTTCAACCAACAAGCTGATTATCAGTGAGGTTGTCAGCAGCAATAAAGGTATTTACAGTAACGAAAACAACCAGGTGGTTGATTATATTGAATTGTATAACGGAACCGGTAAAACGATTGACTTAACCGGATATGGATTAAGTGATCGTGACGATCGGGTAAAATGGTTATTTCCATCAGTTTCGATTGAACCAAACCAGTATCTGGTAGTGGCTTTGACCGGTCAAAGCGAGGATGGGCTGAATGCCAATTTTAAGCTGAGTTCCAGCGGAGGGGAAAGAATCATCCTGGTCAACAGCTCCTACAAGGTGGTTGATGCAGTTGATACTGTCGCCTTATCTAAAAATCAGTCCATGAACCGTAAAAACGATGGCAGTTGGTATATCAGCGATTACGGTACTCCCGGTTTTGAAAACTCCAAGAGTGGACTGGAAGAATATTTGATTTCAATCCAAGATTTTTCAGACAATGATTTAGTTATCAATGAAGTTTTAGTCAAAAACGAAGGTAATTTTCTAAATGAAGATGGCTTATTGGCCGGCTATATCGAAATAAAAAACATCTCTGATCATTCGGTCAATTTGAGTGAATACAGTATCAGCTCAGACATTTATCTGCCGTTTAGGTATCAGTTGGCCGATTATGTATTACAGAGCGGCGAAATATATTTAATTTATACCGGTGAGAATAACTATTCTCAATCAACAATCAGCTATTGCGGGTTTAATCTGAACAGTAAAAACGGTTCGGTAGTTTTAAGCCATAACGGCAAGATTGTTGATCAGCTTGATTACACTAACTTGGCTAACGGATTGGCCTTGATCAGAACAGAAAGCGGTCAAATCAATAGTTCCAATACATTAAGCGGCGGCTTTGATAACAACAGTAACGGAGTTGATTTATTCCAGCAAAAGTATCGCACAATTAAAGAAGGATTAGTCATTAATGAAGTGATGAATGATAATTATTCTTATTTAGCCCAAAACGGCGGCCGTTATTACGATTGGATCGAGCTATATAATAATTCTTCCCAAGCAATTAATTTAGCTGATTATTGTCTTTCAACTTCAAAAGACAATTTATCGGCCTATCAATTGCCGGATGTAACTTTGCAGGCATATCAGTATTATATCGTTATGGCTTCGGGCAGTACCGGCTTATCAAATAATTCTTATCAGCATACCGATTTTAAGTTATCGGATTGTGAGGGACTGTACTTATCTAAAGCTAATCAAATTGTTGATTGTTTATATATGTATGATATTCCTACCGATTACAGTTATGGCAGAAATTCAGATTATGGTTTTTACTATATCTCAAGTCCAACTCCGAAAGCTCAAAATAAGGCGGGACTGGCCGCAATATCAATTGCTCCGAGTTTAGAAAACCAGCAAACCATTTTTAATAATACAAGCAGTGTTACGGTCAGTTTTAAAGACAGTGGGACAATTTACTATACAACCGACGGTTCGGTTCCCACGCAAAACAGTAATAAATACACCGGACCCTTTACGATAAGTGACACAACGGTTATCAGTGCCAGAACGATTAATGCTAATGAAGTGCCCTCTGATAACCAGGTTTATAGTTTTATATTAAATGAGAATGATGGTCTTCCCATCGTTTCAATAGTGATGGATGAAGATGATTTTGAGACAATGGATTATTACAGTTATGATACCGAGCTGGAATTTCCCTGTAATATTCAATATTATGTTGACGGGCAGCTTCAGTTCAGTCAGCCCTGCTCGATTACCTGTTTCGGCGGTAATGCCCGCTCGCAATACAAAAAAAGTTATGGATTAAGATTTAAAGGCTCTTTTGGCGAAAACAATCTGGAATATCAGATGTTTGAAAATCGTGATAATGCGGTGTTTGATTCTTTGGTTTTAAGAACCGGTTCAAATGACTGGGTTAAAACGATATTCCGTGATATTCTATGTACTTCGCTAATGGATGATTATCTTGATTGTCAAAGCTATCAGGCCTGTGTTGCCTACATTAACGGGGAATATTGGGGTATCTACAATATCAGGGAAAAGGTTAATGACAGTTTTATCGCCGACCATTATAATGTTTCAAAAGAATCGGTCAGCATAGTCAATGTTGACTTCTCGCAAAAATGCGGTGAAGAAAATATTGCCAGTCTATTCTATTGGGCAGAAACCCATGATTTATCAAACGATGAAAACTATCAATATCTTTGTTCAAAAATTGATGTGGTTAATTTTGCTGACTTCTGGATCAGCCAGATGTATTGTGTAAATCCGGATGTTTACAATATTCGTTATTTCTGCAGCAGTGAGTTAGACGATGGAAAATGGAAATATATCTATTATGATATGGATCACGGTTTCAGATTTCCTGACATAAATTATTATACGACTTATCTTTGTAATCCTTACGGGATGACCGGCTGGATTAACAATACCTACAGTAACGCTTTACCACGCAAGCTGTTTGAAAATCAGCAGTTTGTGGATTTGTGGTTAGAAAGATTAAGCTATCATTTGCACAACAACTTGAGCAAAGAGAATGTGACAAAGCAATTGGATTATCTGATTGATTTGTATAGTGAGGATATTGCCAAAGACAGACAGCGATGGGCCGACTATCCGGATGTCCTAAATGGTTTATATCCTTCCATGAGTCGCTACAACAGTGAGATAGGTGTGATCAGAGATTTCATTGAGCAGCGCCAAAGCTATGTTTTACAGCAGACTAAAGATTATTTCGGTCTTTCCGATGCGCAAATGAAGGAGATATTTACGGATTTATGGTAGAGTATCGTTATGAATTAAAATATGTTATCAGTACCTATAGGGCTAATATTTTAAAGAAGCAGCTGGCCTGTGTGATGCAGCTGGACAAAAATTCTGTCAGCGACCAATATTCCTATGACATTCGTTCGTTATATTTTGACGATGCTTACGGCAGCAGTTATTTCCAAAAAATCGACGGTATTGAATATCGGGGTAAATATCGCATTCGTATTTACAATAACAGCAGTGACATTATCAAATTAGAATGTAAACATAAGGATGTTGATATGACTTATAAGGAAAGCTGTTCAATTTCCAAAAAGGCTTGTGATGCTATCTGTCAGGGCAGTTATGTTAATATCGTGACTAACAAGCCGTTTCTGAATAAGTTTTTAGTTAACGCCCAGGTTAATCAATTAAGGCCGGCGGTAATCGTCGATTATCGGCGAACCGCATTTACCTATCCGGTCAGTGAGGTTAGAATTACCTTTGATGAAGATATTCGTTCGGGAAGATATAACACCGATCTGTTTGATCAGGATATTATCACTTACCCTATTATTGATAAGGATAAGGAGGTTGTCCTTGAGGTTAAATGTAACGAATTTATTCCTGAACATATCAGTTCGATACTATCGTCAGTACCAAAATTAAGACAAGCAGTATCAAAATTCGCTTATTGTCGAAGTGTTAAATAGAAGAAGGAGAAAATATGAGTATTATTGATGCGATTAAAAACAGTGTTTTAGAACAATTCAACGGTTCTGTTTCAGTAGAAATGATCTTGGTTTCCTTATTGGTTTCTTTTATTATTTCTCTGTTTATAGTATTTGTTTATAAAAAGACTTTTTCCGGAGTTGTTTATAACAAAACTATTGTTATGACGATAGTAATGATTGCCATGGTAACATCAATGGTTATCAGAACAATTAATTCAAATCTGTCATTATCTTTGGGTATGGTAGGTGCGCTAAGTATCATTCGTTTTAGAACAGCTATCAAAGAGCCGATGGATACGGCTTTCCTGTTTTGGGCAATTGTTGCCGGAATAATGTGTGGGGCAGGTTTATATTTCATCGCTGTCTGCGGTTCCTTACTGTTGGGTTTACTGTTCTACTTGTTGTATCTAATGGATATTAAAGCTAAAGCTCAATACTTATTGGTAGTGGTTTATAAGGCTGAAAACAGTCAGATTGTTGAAAGCAAGCTGGATAAACTGACCAAGAAAAAATTAAAGAGTAAGTCGGTAAACGGTAACAGTGTTATCGAAGTTACTTATGAAGTCGTATATGATAATAGTGTTGATGAGGTAATGAAATCATTAAGCGGTGATGTCAGAAATGTCAATTTAGTTACCTATACAAATGACTACGGATTGTAAATGAATTAATAATTCAGGGGGAGTAAAAAATGAAAAAATTATTGATTGGATTATTATCACTGTTAATGGTGATATCTTTAGTTGGCTGTGGGAATAGTAAACCTCAGAAAGTTGTTCAATCTTTTTTAGATGGCTACCGTCAGGCAAATGCCAATATCATGCAGGAAACGGTTTTAGGTGAAGACAATTATATTGTTACGGTTTTTCAGTGTGATGATTCCTTTGAAAAAAGTCTGGTCAGCTTTGCGGCAGCGCAAATAACCTATAAAATAATCGAAACCACCTATTCCGATGATAAGCAAACTGCTTATGTTGCGGTTGAAATAACTACTAAAGATTATGCTACAGCCTTATTAATGGCGACTCAAAGTTGTACATACTGGGCTTACGGCCAGATTTTATCCGGTGTCGAAGTATCGGAAGAAGAGATTTACGATAAGATAATCGATGAATTGCAGGATTATGTCAGTGAAGCTAGCGAAACGATCACTTTCAACGTAACCTTTGTCTTAGAAAAGGACGTTGATGGCAAGTGGAAGATTAATTTTGATAAGTGCAATGAGGAATTAATTAATTCATTACTTGCTAATATGATGTATGCTTTTGAATAATCCAGTTAACCATTTATAATCTCAGCCTCTGAAGCCGTTAATCGGTTTTGGAGGTTTTTAACAAGCAGGTTCATAAACAATAAGGAAGAATTAATAACGAGGTATATTATGAATAATTTAGATAAGTATCGGGGTTGTCTGATCGGGGGCGCTGTCGGTGATGCCCTAGGATATGCGGTGGAATTTAACAGTAAGTATGATATTTTTGCTTATTACGGTGCTAATGGTATTGAAGAATATAAATTAAACCGGTCCGGCTTGGCTGAGATATCCGATGATACCCAGATGACTTTATTTACCGCTAACGGTTTACTTTCGGCATTCAACAGTAACGACATAAGCGATTATCTTAACAGTATTGCTTTGGCTTATCGTGACTGGTATCAAACTCAAAATAAGAATTATCCCCTGCCAAAAGGCAGCAGTCACTGCTGGCTGACTAATCTTGCTAACCTGTTTTATTGTCGGGCCCCCGGCAATACTTGTTTATCAGCGCTTGAAGGGACAACTCTCGGTTCAATAGCTAAGCCGATTAACAATAGTAAGGGTTGTGGCGGAATAATGCGGGTAGCTCCGATCGGCTTGTATTTTAACGCTGACAAACTGACAATTGAACAGCTGGATACTTTTGGGGCTGAAGCGGCAGCTTTAACCCACGGTCATCCTTTAGGCTATATAGCAGCGGCAGCTTTAGTTCATATCGTCAATTTGCTTGCTCATAAGGCTGAAATCACGATTTTACAGGCTACAATGGATATGAAACGAACGATTGCTCATCTTTTTGAAAATGAGCAATGTCTGACGGAATTCTTTAATCTGATTGATAAAGCCATTGAACTGGCCCAAAATGAAAAGGTCGATGATTTGACAGCGATTGAAAGGCTGGGAGCCGGCTGGGTAGCCGAGGAAACCCTGGCAATAGCTCTATATTGTGCTTTAAAGTATCATAATAATTTTGCCAAGGCCGTTACAGCAGCGGTTAATCATGGCGGTGACAGTGATTCCACCGGAGCCGTAACCGGTAATATTTTAGGGGCTTCTTTAGGTTTAAGTGCTATCCCTGAGCGTTATTTAACTAATCTGGAGCTAAAGGAAACCATTATTGAAATTGCTGATGATCTATATCGGGGCAGTAATACCAGCAAAGAACAGTTAGTTGCCGATAAGCTCTGGCAACAAAAATATGTCAGCTGTCTATATCCTTTCGATTGAAAAAAAGAAAACTCCTTTAAACTCTTTTTGAGTTTTGCAAGGAGTTTTTTTGTTATTTTAGTAAGCTTCTTTTAAGATTTCAACCATGTCTTTTACCAGCGGAACTCTTGGATTAGCCGGTGAACATTGATCTTCGAAAGCTGCCATTGCGATTTCCTCAATCTGAGAATTCCATTGTTGTTCATCAACACCCAGACTATGGAAATCAGTTTCCAGACCGATTTCTCTGGCAAGATTTTCACAGGCAACTGCTAAGGCTTCAACTGCTTCTTCGGTACTGTTGTAATCTAAGTGTAATAAAGCTGCGATTTCTTCATATTTTTTATCAGCACAGTATTCGTTATATTTTGGCCATACTGACAGTTTGGTTGGAACTTGACCGTTATATCTGATAACCTTTGGTAAAAGGATTGAACAGGTATAGCCATGTACTGTATGGAATTCAGCACCGACTTTATGGGCTAAAGAGTGTGTCATTCCTAAGAAGGCATTTGCGAATGCCATACCGGCGATGGTAGCAGCATTATGCATTTTTTCTCTGGCAATTAAATCGTTTTGACCGTCATTTACAGCTCTTGGTAAATACTGGAAGACCAGTTTGATGGCTTGCAGTGCCAAACCGTCGGTGTAGTCGTTTGCCATAACTGAAACATAAGCCTCAATTGCATGGGTTAAGACATCCATGCCTGTCATAGCGGTTGCTTTAGCCGGTAAATTAGTTGTGAATTCAGGATCGACGATGGCAACGGTAGGAGTCAGTGAATAGTCTGTTAACGGATATTTCTTCATATTCTTTTTATCCGAAATAACCGCAAACGGGGTTACCTCACTGCCGGTTCCTGAAGTAGTCGGGATACAAATAAGCTTGACTTTACGACCTAATTGCGGATATTTGAAAGCTCTCTTTCTGATATCCATAAATTTCTGTTTTAAATCATCGAAATTAACTTCCGGGTGTTCATAGAATAGCCACATACCTTTGGCAGCGTCCATAACCGAACCGCCTCCTAAAGCGATAATTGTATCTGGCTCAAATGAATTCATTAACTGCGCACCACGTCTGACGGTTTCAATATCAGGGTCCGGTTCTACATCACAGAACAACTGGATTGAAACTTCATTACGACGCAAGTACAGCTGTTCAGTGATTTTATTTAAGAAACCAAACTGTACCATTGAATTATCTGTTACGATGAATACCTTATTGACATTGTCACATGATTTTAAATATTGGATCGAATTTCTTTCAAAGTAGATTTTACTTGGAACTTTGAACCATTGCATTGTATTTCTCCTTTTTCCGACTTTCTTGATATTTAATAGATTAACAGCGCTGACGTTGCCGCCTACGGAGTTGCCACCGTAACTGCCGCAGCCTAAGGTTAATGAAGGTAAGAAAGAATTGTAAACATTGCCGATACCACCGAAGGTTGAAGGGCTGTTCCAGATAATTCTCATCGCCTTGCAGTTTTCACCATATTCGTCAGCCATTTTCTGCTGGTGACAGTGTATAGCGGCTGAATGGCCTAAACCGGAGAATTCGACCGATTGGCTGGCTAATTTGAATCCTTCTTTGTCATCTTTGACTTTATAGAAAGCCAGTACCGGAGCCAGTTTTTCTCTTGACATCGGTTCATTTACACCGATGCTGTCACAATAACAAGCTAACAAAGTAGTGTCATCCGCAACTTCAATTCCGGCCCACTTCGCTATTTCGGTAGCCGGATGACCGACTACATCAGGATTCAGGTGAGCCGAGGCAACATTTTCATCCTTTGAAGTGACAAAGAACATTAGCTTTTCCAGCTTTTCTTTTTCCTGCTGTGAACAGAAATGAACCTTGAAATGTTTGAATAATTCAACAGCCTGATCGAATACTTCTTCATCAATGATAACTGATGATTCCGAAGCACAAATCATTCCGTTGTCAAAAGTCTTGGAAATTACGATATCATTTACGGCTTGTGCAATGTTAGCGGACTTATTGATATAAGCCGGTACGTTACCGGCGCCGACTCCTAAAGCCGGTTTGCCGCAGGAATATGCCGCCTTAACCATAGCGTTACCACCGGTTGCTAAGATAGTTGCGACTGCCGGATGTTTCATTAAGGTATTAGTTGCTTCCAAAGAAACATGTTCAATCCATTGAATACAGTTTTCCGGAGCACCGGCTGCTATTGCAGTATCTCTGATTATTTCTGCTGCCATCTTTGAGCAGTTAAATGCCGATGGATGGAAGGAGAAAATGATTGGATTACGGGTCTTTAACGAAATCAAGCATTTGAAAATGACGGTGCTGGTTGGATTTGTTACCGGGGTGATACCGCAAATTACGCCAACCGGGTCGGCAATTTCGGTAATACCGGTTACAGAATCTTCTTTGATTACGCCAACAGTTTTTAAATGGCGCATATTGTTAACAACATATTCGCAAGCGAATAAGTTTTTGGTTGCTTTATCTTCAAAAACGCCTCTTTTGGTTTCATCAATAGCGGCTTTTGCCAGTAAGCCATGGTTGTCCAAGCCGGCAACCGAGCATTTAGCGACGATATAATCAACTTGGTTTTGATCTAATTGTAAAAACTGCTGTAAAGCAATTTGACCTTTTTGAACCAAAGAATCGATTTCTTCATTGACGGTTAGTTGTGTGTTTTCACTCATATACATACCTCTGCTTTCCAATGTTTATTTTATAGAAAATTGTGAATTATTCAACAAATTAATCCCCGATTGTGAATCTTTTAACTAAGGTAACAATTGAAAACGCTATACTAATAGCATAGCGTCATTATTCAATTCGGTGTTAGTTAATTGAGCAAAGCGGTCGATTAATTCTTCCTTCTTTAAATTCTTTTTTTCCTGTCCACCGACATCATAGATTATTTTTCCATCATTCATCATTATCAATCGATTGCCATAATCGATAGCATCCTGCATATTGTGTGTAACCATAATAGTAGTGATGTGGTTTTCATTAACCAGCTGATTGGTTATTTCTAAGACTTTTTTAGCGGTTAAAGGATCAAGAGCAGCCGTATGTTCGTCCAATAGCAATAAATCCGGCTTTTTGATGGTTGCCATAAGCAGGGTTAAACCCTGACGCTGACCTCCTGATAACAATCCTACCTTACTGGTCATTCGATCTTCTAAATGCAGGTTTAACAGTGATAAATTCTTTTTAAACAGTTCTTTTTCTTTATTAGTTATTCCATAGCGTAAGTTGTTCTTTTCCCCACGATGCAAGGCCAAAGCTAAGTTTTCCTGAATTTCCATATCCGCTGCCGTTCCCATCAGAGGGTCTTGAAAGACTCTGGCGATATATTTGGCTCTTTGGTATTGTTTTAGTTTTGTAATATCGGTTTCATTCAAAATAATCTTTCCTTCATCTATCTGATGAGTGCCGGCGATACAGTTTAACAGGGTGCTTTTACCGGCACCATTTGAACCGATGACGGTCAAAAAATCACCATCGTTTAAGATTAAGTTCAAATTGGTAATGGCCTTCTTTTCGTTTACGGTATCTTTATTAAAGATTTTACTTATATTTTCAACTTTCAGCATCGTCACTGACCTTCCATTTCCTTGTTAGCATTTCCTAAGGCTAAAAATACGGCTACGATAATTGCGGTAAATAACTTTAAGTCATTGGAATTAATCCGCAACCATAAGATAATTACCATAACAATGTAATAGATAACACCGCCGACAATGGTAGAAGACAGTTTTAGATAAAAACTGCTGCATTTCGGTAAGATAAACTTAATGATACATTCTCCGATAATAATGGCAGCTAAACCGATAACGATAGCTCCTCTTCCCATATTAATATCGCAGAGGCCCTGATACTGACTCATTAGACCGCCGCTGAATGCAACAAGCCCATTAGAAAGTGCCAAAACGATAATCTTGCAGGTGTTGTTATTGATTCCCATAGCGGTAGACATTTGTCCGTTATCGCCGCAGGCTCTGATTGCCCTGCCTAAATTAGTACCGAAAAACCAGTAAATCAGCAAAGTTAGGACAACAGCGATGACTAACAGGACTTTAAGCGAGCCGTTTATATCTCGTGCTGTGACTAACAAGTTGAATAAATCCGGATTACAGCTGACATTGGCAGAGCCGTTTGTTAACTTGAGGTTAATCGAATATAAACCAAATTGAACCAAAATCCCAGCTAAAATGGCTGGAATTTTGGCTTTGGTATGTAATAAAGCAGTTGTGGTTCCGATAAGCAATCCAAATATGAAGGAAGCTAACAATGAAAGAAGAGGATCTACGTTGGCGGTAATCAGCATAACTGATACTACGGCGCCACTACTGAACGAACCATCAACACTTAAATCTGATAAATGTAATATCTTGAAAGTGAGGAATACACCTAAAGCCATAATGCCCCAGATTATTCCCTGAAGTATCCCGGATGGTAATCGGGATAACAAATTGGCTAAGGTAATCATTTTATTCTCCGATTGCTACATATCCTTCCGGTACGCTGATTGATAAAGCAGCGCAGATTTCTCGATTGAATTTCTTAACCGGATTAGAGAAGTATTCAATTGGCATTGTTGAAACATCAGCTTCACCTTTAAGAATCTTAACTGCCATTTCGCCGGTAATTCTGCCTAACTGGTAGTAGTCAATTGATAAAGTAGCAATACCGCATTTTGTCGCAATTCCTTCTTCCCCGGCAATAATCGGTGTATTGGTTTTTGAGGCGAATGAATGAATGATATCAGCAGCGGTAGCAGCTGTATTGTCTGTTGGAATATATATAGCATCTACTTCGCTGGTTGCCTGTGCTGTAACGGTTCCGACATCATTTGTATCAGCGAAAGCGAATTCCTTAACTTCATAACCTAGATTTCTTAATTCTTCAGAAACAACTTTAACCTGGTATTTTGAATTAACTTCACTTGAACAGTATAAGATACCTACGGTCTTTACATCCGGTAATAATTCTTTAAACATTGCTGCCTGTTCTGCCAATGGGGCTAAATCGCTTGTTCCTGAAATATTACGGTTAGTTACACCGGAAAAATCATCAAAACCTAAAGCAGCACCGTATTCGGTAATAGAAGTACCCAAAATTGGGATCTCAGTTGTAGCACTTGCGGCTACCTGCAAAGCAGCAGTAGCGTTTGCCATAATCAAATCTACTTGATCAGAAACGAAACCGGAACAGATAGTGATACAGTTGTTTACTTCTCCGGCAGCGATTTGTTCAACAAAGACAACTTTATCGCCGAATTCTTCGGTTAATACATCTTTAAAACCTTGGGTTGCAGCATCCAAAGCGTCATGTTTTGCCAGCTGACAAATGCCAACAACCAGTGTGTCCTGTTTTTCGCTACAGCCTAAAGCCGGTACTAACAGAAGAGCAGATAATAGGATAACTAATAATTTTTTCATAATGTGACCTCCAATAAAAAAGCTGTCTTGCGACAGCTAGTTAACCAAAAATATATACCTGATAAAGATACTGAACTATCGCTTTTTCTACCTTAAAAATTTATTACCGCTAAAGTAATAATAGTTAAAATAGAAAGCGCTAAATGTAAAGTTCTTACTCATAGTATCTACCTCTATGAAAGAATTCTACATCACCCTTTGAAAATTTTCAACAAAAAAATGAAATAAATTTGAAAATAATTGAGAAAAATATACGACAACTGCTACATCAAATAGCCAAATAATATAAAAAAGGGCAGAAAACCTTATATCTTGAAAGAGTAACACCTTTCTTCAACCGTGTGTTTTATCGTGAACAAAAAGAATGCTTGCTTTGCAAGACTAAAATGAAAATATCACATATCGGAATATTGGTATGGATATGTTATAATTTTAACAGGTGGTTTGCATGAAAAATGTTGTTTGTATCGGAGGGGGCACCGGCCAGTCAGCCCTGCTTAAAGGATTAAAACAAATTAAAAATATCAATTTAAGCGCTATTGTTGCGGTAGCGGATAACGGGGGATCGACAGGAAGATTACGAAATGAACTGAATATTCCGGCGATGGGTGATGTCAGAAGCGTGATGGTTGCCTTGGCTGATTCGGAGGATTTAATGACTCGGATAATGAATTATCGTTTTGACAGCAATGCCGGTGAATTGTCCGGGCATAATCTGGGCAACATTATTATTTCTGCTTTGACGATGGACAGCCACGATTTCTATAAATCGGTTGAATCACTTTCCTCAATTTTGAACTTAAAAGGCAAGGTGTTACCGAGTACCACCGAAAATGTTTCACTTAAAGCCAAAATGTCTGATGGCAGTATTATCACTGGCGAATCGGAAATTCGAGACAGTGAGCTGGATATTGTTTCCGTTTTTTATGATCAGCCGGTCAAAACTTATGGAAAGGTCATTCAGGCGATCAAAAAAGCCGACTACATTATCGTCGGTATCGGTTCGCTGTTTACTTCAATTTTGCCTAATTTGATTATTGATGATATTAAAGAGGCTTTATGCCAGTGCAAAGGCAAGGTAATTTACTATTGCAACAGCATGACCGAAAAGGGGGAAACGACCGATTATTCGGTTGAAGACCATGTAAATGCGATTGAAAGACATATTGGCAAAAAGACAATTGATGCGGTTGTCTTGAGTAATGATTGCATTCCTCAGCATATTTTGGCTAAATATGACTTAGAAGGTTCCAAAGAAGTAATGCTAAGGGATACAAAGCATGATTATCAAGTATTTTCGTTTAACCTTTTGAGTTTCGTTGATGATTTAGTCAGACACGATCCTGCCAAGGTTCGGGATAGTTTCATAGAGGTAACAAGGAGATTGTAATGTCGTTTGCTTCAGATGTAAAAGATGAAATCAGCAGAGTTCAATTAGATGATAACCAAACCAGAGCCAGACTGTCCGGGGTGATACAAGCTTTGGCTTCATTGAGTATCTCAAATAAAGGATTGTCATTAGTTTTAAACAGCACCAATGCCAATGTCAGCAAGGCAGTGGCTTTGGATTTGAAAAGGTTATACGATGTCAGAAGCGAATTTGTTGTCAGTAAGCAAACCAAGTTGGATAAAAGAAATGTTTATTCGATGGTTATTGATGAGAAAGTCAAAGAAATTCTCAACGATCTGGACTTATGGACTGATAAAGGATTGCTTGATCATCCTCGAATGATGTTTTTAGCCAATGACGAGATGGTTAAAGCTTATCTTGCGGGACTGTTTTTAGCCGGCGGCTCGGTAAACAGCCCATCCAGCAGCAATTATCACTTAGAGATAAAGGTAAACAGTGAAAAACACGGCTTATTCGCTATCAAATTATTAGATAAGTTTAATATTGTTGCCAAGCTGAACTGCAGAAGAAATTACTACTATATCTATGTTAAGTCCAGTGAAATGATTGCGGATTTTTTGATTTTGGTTGGCGCTTTTCAAAGCCTGCTGTATTTTGAGGATGTCCGAATTCAAAGAGATTTGAACAACAGCATTACCAGACTCAATAATATTGATATAGCTAACGAACAAAAGGTCCAAACCTTATGTGAAAAACAGATTAAAACTATTTTGTTTTTGAAGGAGAATGATTTATATAAATTGTTAGGCGAGAAGGAAAAAGAAGTCGCTCAATTGCGCCTTGATTATCCGGAAGAAAGCCTGTCATCTTTAGCTGATTTATATCAGCAGCGTTATGGCAGTATGATTACCAAATCGGGAATCCGCCATCGCTTTGATAAAATCAGCGAATTAGCTGACAAATACGGAAAGGAAGATTAAATTGAAAATATTAGTATTTATCTTATTAGCGGTTTTGTTTATCGCCTTATTTCCGCTTATTAAGTGGATTGCGGTAATTTTATTAATTTTATTGGCAGTTTTTGCGATAAAAGTGGCGATTGAATCGAGAAAAATCAAAAAAGAGATAGAGTCAAATCCGACACAGTATTATAATAATTACAACACAAATAAAGATGTGATTGATGTAAGTTACAAAGAAAAAGAAATTGAAAAATAGGTAAGAAGATGTTTAGAAGAGCTACAGAACAAGATAAAAGAGTAATATTTGATTTATATGCCAAGCAGTCGGTGATAAGTGATAGCCAGGACGATTATTTTAATTGTTCTTTTGTAGCCCGAAATACAATTGTCAATGAAATCAACGGGCATGTCGTAGCTTCACTGCAGGTTGATTACCATAAAGTGATGTTTAATGATTTACCGATTGTTGCATCAGTAGTCTTTGCTCAGTTTGCCGATCGTTCAAAAGGAAGCAAGCATTTGGAAAGTCTAAGAGCTGAGGCGATTAAGCAGGAAAGCTATAAGTCTTTATTTACCTTTATTAATTGTGATAACAACAAAGAGTATCAGAAGTATGGTTTTGATGCGGTCTATTATAAAAGAGCCTACAGTATCAATAAGAAGGATTTTAAGGAAATATCCTATAGTGGAGTAAGCAAGGATTTCGATATTGACGAATTGTTGAATGTTTATCGCAGTTTTACCGAAAAGTTTACCGGGTATTTTTATCGTGACCGCAATTATTATGTGAGTCTGATTGACTTGCTGCAAAACAAACGAGGAAATCTGGCTTGTTGTTACGACAGTGAGAACAAGTGTGTAGGATATATGATTTATTTTATCGATTCTACCAAAGTTATTGTCAAAGAACTGGTTTATCTTAACGGTTATGCCCTCAGCAAGCTGTTAAGCTACTGCTTGAGAATTAAAGAAGATATTCTGGTTTATGTTTCAAATAATGAAGATTTAACAAAAGTATTTCCGAAAGTAACCTATAAAAAAGTGATTTCAACCTTAGTGAAAGTCAATGATTATGAGTTGTTTAATAAACTGTTTGCCTGTAAGGTGACCAGCTCTTTAACGGCTTTTAAACAGGATAAAAGACCGCTGTTTTTGAGCGATATCAGATATATGTAAATTGGTTGGTTATTGACAATATTTACATCTATCAAATTGACAACCATTCAATAAAAGAATTATAATTTAAGCATAAAGAAAAAATTATAGGAGGATTTTTTAAAATGTCAGTTAAAGTTGCTATTAACGGTTTCGGTCGTATTGGACGTTTAGCTTTCAGACAAATGTTTAATGCTGAAGGTTATGAAATCGTAGCTATTAATGATTTAACTAGCCCAAAGATGTTAGCTCACTTATTAAAGTATGATACTGCTCAAGGTGGTTACTGTGGACACATCGGTGAAAACTTACACACTGTTTCTTCTAAAGAACCAGAATTTGAAGAAGACGGAAAGACTGTAAAGGTTCCGGGTTCTATCACAGTTGATGGTAAGGAAATCACTATTTACTCTATGCCAAAAGCACAGGATTTACCTTGGAAAGAATTAGATGTAGATGTAGTATTAGAATGTACAGGTTTCTATACTTCAAAAGCAAAGGCACAGGCTCATATCGATGCTGGTGCTAAGAAGGTTGTTATTTCAGCTCCTGCTGGAAATGATTTACCAACAATCGTTTACAATGTTAACCATACAGTATTAAAACCAGAAGATACAATTATCTCTGCAGCAAGCTGTACTACTAACTGCTTAGCTCCAATGACTAAGGCATTAAATGACTATGCTCCAATCGTTAGTGGTATTATGACTACTGTTCATGCATATACTGGTGACCAGATGATCCTTGATGGACCACATAGAAAAGGCGATTTACAGAGAGCTAGAGCTGGTGCTGCTAATATCGTTCCTAACTCTACAGGTGCTGCAAAGGCTATCGGTTTAGTTATTCCTGAATTAAACGGTAAATTAATCGGTGCTGCTCAGCGTGTTCCTACAGCTACTGGTTCAACAACAATTTTACATGCTGTTGTTAAGGGCAAGGATATTACTGTTGAAGGTATCAACGAAGCAATGAAGGCTGCTACTAACGAATCATTCGGTTATACAACTGAAAAGTTAGTTTCTAGCGATATCATCGGTATGAAGTATGGTTCATTATTCGACGCTAACCAGACTATGGTTGCTAAGATTGATGACGAAACTTACCAGGTACAAGTTGTTTCTTGGTATGACAACGAAAACAGCTATACTAGCCAGATGGTTAGAACAATCAAATACTTAGCTAACGTTAAGTAAGAAAATTGGATTTACAGGGGGCTGTAAAAAAATAAAAATTTAGGAAACTATGTAGAGGCTTGCAGCCTCT
>JBJFHD010000005.1:0-8081 GCA_051893335.1 Erysipelotrichaceae bacterium
GGCTGCAAGCCTCTACATAGTTTCCTAAATTTTTATTTTTTTACAGCCCCATTTTATTTCTCTTCCAAGCTGATATTGTTTGGATAGTATCTTATTAGCGATGGCTTCACCATCACATATAGTTGTAACATAACCTTTTAATGAGATACTTTTTTCTTTTAGTGTGCGACAGTTTTTAGAAATATAAATGTCGGCTTTTCCCTTACCGTTACGAGCTTCCTGCACCAGATTTCCGACTGCCAGATTACCCGATAAGGCCAAAACGATTGAATCTCTCCGTTCAAAGATTTCATAATTAAATGATTTATAGATACCCATTTCCTGAGATTCGGTTGAAATCCTGACCCCTTTTAAGTTGGCATTAAGCAGCCGGTTGTAGTTGGTTTTAGTGATTAATGAAGGAACAATCGAGTAAATGTCAAATCCCGGATTGTTCTGCACTAAATATTTTTCATAGCTGACTACCTTATGACCGATAACAAAATAGAAGAAATTCGGATCGAGTTTCTGTAACAGTAAATCAATCAGTTTGATATCCTGTGGAAATAATTTGGTGGAATTGGCCCCGGAAAAGCTGCCGCCGGCTAAGACAATCGGGAATTTATCCCAAGGTAAATTGACCACATGATTTTTTAGCAGTTGATAAGACGGTAACTTCTTGATCTGGTAATTACCGAGCTTGCTTTTTGAAATGGATGCCAGCTTTTCAAGATAATAATCGTAAATATTCTGGGTTTGATTAAATTCTTTCGTTTTGATTTTGAAATAGTGTTTAGCTCTGTCTATGACAATATCTTCAACTCTCTTCATTTTATTGAAATCATCTAAGGTCAAATTCAACAGGTTTTGCAGTGCCAGCTGTTCATCAATACTGTCAGTGCCATATAAGCCGCAGCCGTCAGAACCTTGAACGCAGTGAATACCATAGTTCAAATATTTTTTTAACGGATGTTTAGCCAGGGAAGTCATATTATTCAAACGGACATTGCTGGTTAACTGGAATTCTAAAATAACATTATGTCTTTTGATAAATTGAAGGGTTTGTTTTCCCTTTTTGGTTGTGAAGTCAGCACCGTAAATTCCATGGCCGATTCTGACAATCGGGTAAGGCTGATTTTCTAAAAGAGATTCTTCGACGATTTTTAAGGCTTTGGCCATATTGTTTTTAAGCATATCGTTTTCACCGGCATGGATTCTGATTGTGAAAATAGGATCATTATAAGCGATAGTTTGAACAATCTCTCTGATAACTTCCTTTAATTCACTGATATCATTGATTTCTTCGCCGACAAAGTCACATCCGACTACATAAGGGTCTTTACTGGAGATTTTCAAGACTTCCAGATTTTCGCCGAGATAGTTTTTCTCGCTGATAGCATCTTTTACGATAGTAAGCGGAATGCGTCTTAAAGCTGCCAAGAAACGAATGATAACGCCGGTTTCCTTTTCGATTAAAGGCAGGATATAGTGAATTTGTTGCAGCATTTCAGCTAAAGTTTTATCGTTTTTAACCAGAGTCGTATCTGAGATTTCGACATATTTAACATGCTGAAGCTGATAACTTCGCCCTGTCCATAATAAAGTGTCCTGATATAAGGTATTGTTTTGATAGTTATGGTTATTTTTGTCTTTGAGCATTTTGACTAAATAAGTATAGATATCTATATCATTTAGTTTTTCGATATTACGGTAATCAACTAGATAGTCGGCTTTTACTCCTTTAGTGAAGACGTAGCGGTAAATATACAGCTTTTCCAAATTGGTAAAAACAGCTTGAGAATCTTTCAGGATTGATAATGAATTTCTAATTCGATTGAAATTATATGAGCTGTTTTCGCTGTTATTTAAGATTAAATCGGCAAAATTGATAAAGGTATTATCATCGACTTTACGGTTATCGTATTTGTTGCTTAAATCTAAATTATCAAATGTCTTAATGGTTTGTTGCCGTCTTTTTTCTAAAAAACTTTTTTGCTTGTCCGTTAACCTTAACTGTAATTTTTTAATGTAATAAAGCGGATAGCGAATTTGGTGCTTGATACCTAATGCGATTAAAACATCAGGGGTCAGGGAAGCATTGGCGTGGGTATGAATATCCGTTCTTAGCTTGACGTCGGATAGAATATATGATTTTATCAGCGTTTTGGTAATATCATAATTGTATTCTTTGGTCTGGGCCATTAGGGTTTTGCATATAGCCGGAACGGTGGCATTGATTTCTATTTTGCCGCTGGGATAAATATTGGCGATTTTTGTCCCGGCCAAGCGCATAACATAGACAATCTGACCGTCGCCTTTGATAAATCGGGGAATTTCACCCTGAATAATCTTTAAATCATTTTCATCATAACTGATTTCCATAGCTAATACTTTAGCCAGATTTGTGATCAAATTACCGGTATGATGATTAGGGGTGCGTAAGATAAAAGACATTTTCCTGTTTTTAATAAACAGTTCAATCAGGATATCTTTTTCTTTATCCAAATAGAATTTTCCAAAATATGCCATATTGCCTCCAAAGATATTTCATTAAGTATACCATAACAAATTTTTTAAAAAAATAAAATATTTCATATAAATTTCATAATTGTATTGTTTAATATAATTGTAATTTGAGAGAATTACTCGTTTCCCCCTTCTTGATAAAATTTTGTGAATATCGGTGTCGTTTGACACCTTTATTTTGATAAGGAGCAGCAGATGTTTTACGCAAAAAGACTAAAAAAAGGTGATGACTTAAAAAGAGAGCTTGAACAATTATTTAAAGCTAATCAGCTCAAAGCAGCAGTGGTAATTAGCGCGGTTGGCTGTCTGAACCATGTTGAAATCAGACTGGCTAAAGGCAAAGACTATCTGATCAAAGATGCCGATTACGAAATAGTGAGTTTAAACGGTACTCTTAGTGTTGATGGCAGTCATTTGCATATTGCATTGAGCGACAGCAATGGCAATACTGTCGGGGGACATTTGTGCTATAATTGTATTGTAAATACAACCTGTGAATTAGTTATCCAGTCAGTTGATTCATATTGTTTCAGCCGTGAGTTCGATGAAACTACCGGATATAAGGAGATTGTATTTAAAAAGGAGTGAGTTAGAATGAAAGACTTAAATTTGACTAAATATTTTATCGCTACCGCAGAAGCAAAGAAGGATATCATTCACTTATTGGTGGTTATCGCTGTCTATGTAGTGGCAAACTGGCTTGTAGGTATCTTATTCGGTTTGATTAGCTGGCTTCCGATTGTCGGCTGGCTGTTGAAATTGATTAAGATCGTTATCAGAGTCTACTTAGGTTTAGGTGTTTTGGTTGCCTTATTAGCTTTCTTAAAAGTAGTAAAGTAAAATGGGAGTTAGTCCCATTTTTTTTGTAGATAAATTGTCAATAAAAAAACAGCAATTACTTGCTGTTGAAATCAAATGGCTGGGATAATAGGATTCGAACCTATGTAATGTCAGAGTCAGAGTCTGATGCCTTACCGCTTGGCGATATCCCAACAACAATAATATTATACACACCTTTGAATAAAATATCAATAATATGTTAGAATAATAAAGTTAGGGTGGTGTTTTACTAGTGGATGCTGTTAGAGTAAAAGATTTGTGTTATAGCTATACTGATGAACGCAAAACATTGGAAAATGTTTCTTTTTCTATTGAAAAAGGTTCATATACGACAATTATCGGCCATAACGGCTCAGGCAAGAGCACTTTAGCAAAGTTGCTGCTTGGTTTATTAGAGAAAAAATCAGGGGAAATCTATATTAACGATTTAGAATTGACCCTTGATAATTTAGATAAGATTCGTAACAATATCGGCATAGTTTTCCAGAATCCCGATAACCAGTTTATCGGTTCAACGGTTCGTGATGATATCGCTTTTGGTTTGGAAAACCATTGTTTCAAAAGAGAAGAGATGGACGAAATCATTGAACGCTTTGCGAAAGAAGTTAATATGACCAATTTTTTGGAGAGTGAACCGACAAAATTATCCGGCGGACAAAAACAAAGGGTAGCGATTGCCTCAGTATTGGCGATGAATTTGAATATCATTGTTTTTGATGAAGCAACCAGTATGTTGGACCCGACCGGAAAAAGAGATATCAATCGTCTGATTAAGAAAATCCATCAGGAAAATCAGGTTACGGTTATTTCAATTACTCATGATATAGAAGAAGTTGCCCAAAGTGATAATGTTATCGTTCTTGAGGACGGCAAGATTGCTTTGATGGGTACCCCTAAACAGGTATTTAAAAACGAAAAAATAATGGTAAAGATGCAACTGGATATTCCGTTTGCCTATAAATTAAGAAATGAACTGGCAAAGAGAAATGTGAAAATATCTGACAGTTTGGATTTGGAAAGGGTGGCTGATGAAGTATGTCAATACGTTTTGAAAAAGTAAATCATATTTATTCGGAAAACACTCCTTTTGCATATCAGGCTTTGAAGGATATTGATTTATCGTTTGCCCAGGGAAAAATCACAGCGGTTATCGGTGCAACCGGCAGCGGAAAAAGTACGCTAGTACAGCACTTAAACGGTTTATTACTCCCGTCAACCGGTAATGTAATAGTTAACGATGTGACGATTAAGGCGAAAGAAAAACTCAGTGATGTTAAGCATTTGCGCAGTCAGGTGGGTTTGGTTTTCCAATTTGCGGAATATCAGCTTTTTGAAGAAACCTTAATCAAGGATGTGGCCTTTGGCCCGAAAAACTTTTCGGTCGATGCCCAGCAGGCCGAAAAAATGGCAAAGGAAGCATTGAAAATCTGTGGCATCAGTGAAAGTGATTTTGAAAAATCACCATTGGAATTATCCGGCGGGCAAAAACGAAGAGTAGCAATTGCGGGAATTATCGCCATGAACCCATCAATATTGGTTTTAGATGAACCGACTGCCGGTTTAGACCCGCAGGGGGCAAAGAATATGATGGAGCTGTTTGTCAAAATCAACCAGATGAAAAATGTCACGGTTATTATCGTTACCCACAACATGGAGCATGTTTTGTCTTATTGTGATGATGTGGTTGTGCTGGAAAACGGGCAACTGATTATGCAATGCGGTAAAGAAGAATTTTTCAAACAAAAAGAGTATATGGAAAGAGCGGCTATTGATCCGCCGGTGGTAATTACTTTTAGAAATCTTTGTCAACAAAGAGGAGTAAATTTTTCATCTGACGTTTTGGATGTTAAAACATTGGCTGAAAAGATAGCGAAGAGGTGCGTCAATGAATAATGTTACATTAGGTAAATACCTTCCTTTAGATTCTTTCGTTCATAAATTGGATCCTCGCATCAAAATCTGCATTATGGTCATTTTGATGATTGCGGTATTTTTGCCTTGCGGTTTCATCGGTCATGGGATTGTGGGAGCATTTTTATTGCTTGCTTTAATCGCCAGCAAGATTTCAATTAAATATATTTATAAGAGCTTTAAACCGATTGTGTTTACGATGGTCTTTCTGTTAATCATCAATGTTTTGGTAATCAGAACCGGCGAAGTTTTAATTGATTTGGGCTTTTTAACCATTTATTCCGATGCGATTATTCAAACTTTGTATATCGCAATCAGACTGTTGTTGATGATAGTTGTTACTACTTTATTGACGGCGACAACCAAACCGTTAGACTTAACTTTGGGAATTGAAGATTTATTGGCTCCTTTTGAAAAATTGGGAATGAGAACTCATGATTTAGCGATGATGATTTCTTTGGCTTTGCGTTTTATTCCGACCTTGCTCGACGAAGCGCAGAGAATTTTAAAAGCCCAGGCTTCCCGGGGCGTCGATATTGAAAACGGCAATTTCAAAGAAAAGATTACTGCTATCCTTTCTTTGATTGTGCCGCTGTTTGTTTCCTGTTTCCAGAGAGCTGACGACTTAGCTGATGCGATGGAAGCACGAGGTTATATTGTCGGAGGTAAGCGGGTAAGATATAAACAGCTTCACTTAAACTGGAAAGACATTGCGGCATTATGCTGCAGCATTGTCTTGTTAGTATTCTTAATTGTTGTGGGACCGAAATTAAATGCGTTATAAATGTATTGTGAGCTATGACGGCAGTGCTTATAGCGGTTGGCAAATTCAAAAGGGTTACAAAACAATCCAGCAGGAAATCCAGTCAGCCATCAGCAAGATTGCCTGTCAAGAAATAAAGATTTACGGGGCCGGTCGAACCGACAGTCATGTTCATGCTTTGGGTCAGTGCTTTCATTTTGATTTAGAAAAGCAGTTTAAGGACATCAGAATGGCAATCAATTCTCAATTGCCAAATGATATCTATATTAGAGAAGTTGAAATTGTTGAAGAGAGCTTTCACAGCCGTTATTCTGCTTTTTATAAGCATTATGATTATTTGGTTAACGACGGTCAATATAATCCGTTATTGCGTAATTACTGCTTTCAGCTGAATAAAAAACTGGATATTGAGTTAATGAAGGAAGCAGTTGAAGTTTTAATCGGAACGCACGATTTTACCAGTTTTAATGCGACTTCGCTGCAAGAAGTTGCCGACCAAAGCAGAACCATCTATCAAATAGATATCACAAGGGAAGCTGATATGGTAAAATTATCGTTTTACGGCGATGGGTTTCTGAGATATATGGTAAGAATATTATCACGCTGTCTGATTGAGGTCGGTTTAGCTAATTTATCTATCGAACAGTTAAAAATGATGTTATTTGCGAAAAATAAGCAAGTTTGTAGTTACAATTGTCCGGCAGAAGGTTTATACTTAATAGAGGTAGGATATACGCCTTATTAAGTCAGCTTGCACTGATGGCGGAATGGTAGACGCGTACGTTTGAGGGGCGTATGACAATTGTCGTGTGAGTTCAAGTCTCATTCAGTGCACCAGATATTTTGAAATATCCCCATATGTTAAAAGTATGGGGATTTTTATGTGGGATCAGCATAAAGATTTGTTAACAATAATTAATAATTCATTTTGGTCTATTAGTGTATAATTATAAAGGAAAGAGGGTATCAAATTGCAGAAGAAAACCAAAAAAGTGTTATCGACATTAATATGTGCAATTGTGCTGTCGGCAGGCTTGTTTTTCAGTCTGGGCTATTTCATCTTGTTTGTTAAGGGATATAACTTTAATCAGATAGTCCAGATAAATTCGGCTTTAAGTTATGGGCAAATATTGGAAATCAGTTCTTGCGACTATTATGAGCAGATTGATGATTTGCTTAATGACCAACAGTATAACCCAGCCAAAACCAAGCAGTATTTGGATTACCTAAGTGGTATTTCGGAAAGCTACGAACTAAATGATGTTATCAAAATCGTTAACAAAGAGCTTGACTATCCTTATTCCAAGAAACTGGCTGTTATCGTTAATGACCCTTATTTTATTGACAGTCTAATCGACAGATATCTCAATTATGAAAGCGAAGATTATCAAAAAATTGTCGCTGCCGTCAACAGCAATATCGATTATCCATACTATACCAATACTAAACCGGCTGATTTATCACAGGGCGAATTGGTATTGATAAATAAGTACAACTATTTAGACGAAAATTATGTGCCTGATGATATTGTGGATGTTGATTTATATCACAGTTATTCCGGTAACAGTTTGGCGAAAGTAGCATTTGATAATTATATTGTGATGCATTCGGCTGCCCTTAAAGATGGAATTCAATTGATCTTATTTTCGGGTTATCGCTCATATCAGCTACAGGATGATTTGTGGACTTCAAGAAGCGACAGTCGAGGAATTGAATATGCTGATGAATATACGGCCAGAGCGGGTTATTCAGAACATCAAACCGGTTTGGCTTTAGATATTACCAGATATGATTCAGATGATGTTGAAGAAGCATACTGTTGGCTGGCTGATAACAGCTATAAATACGGTTTTATTCTTCGCTATCCGCAAGGTAAGGAAGATATCACCGGTTACAGTTATGAGCCTTGGCACTTCAGATATGTCGGTAAAGAAGTTGCCCAAAAAATCTACGAAAAGAATATTACTTTTGATGAATATTATGCTTACTATATAAACAATAACTGACTAAAAAAAGGGGCTGTAAAAAAATAAAAATTTAGGAAACTATGTAGAGGCTTGCA
>JBJFHD010000006.1:0-1834 GCA_051893335.1 Erysipelotrichaceae bacterium
AAAAAATAAGTTCTTTGAAAATATGTTAAAAGATTTGAAATTGGCATGATCAAGACCATGACAAAAACAATTTCAATATACGAAATTGTAGTAAATATTGATTATTAGTAAGTTTGATCAGTAAGTCCAGTATCAGTAACAGTGCTTGTAGTAGGCATCAAGATGGATGTTGATACCGGAAGCTATCAACATTAAATAGTTTAATCTTTTGCCATGCATCATACAGTTCTTGAAATCGTAGATGTTGAGTATGTAGTTATTGATCCTTTCTGTACAGGTCCTGTTCTTATATAACTTTTTCCATTCTTCGGATTTATAAGGAACAACACCAAACAGTTTGATATCAGTATCAAATTTAATGTAAACGACTCTGCCATAATCAGAATTAGTGCATGTATCCTTATGTGGGCACTTACAATTGGCGATATCGTTGTAATAAGGACAACGGAATTTATGACGTCTACGGTATAGATCTCTACCATAAGAAACCATTTCTTTGTTAAATTGGCATAGCGGTTTTCCATTTTTTGATATACCATTATGTTGCGCATATACATTTTGACCAGTACGTCTTTTGTTTAGATCGATGATGGGGATCATATTTAAATGATAGGCATATTCGAATGTAGCGTAATTATCACTGGCACAGTCATGGCATAAATGAGAAGGATGGAAGGAATCGTTTATTCTAGTGAATGTTGCCAGTGATTTTATTAATGTAATGGCATCATGTTGACTAGCTTTTGCAAGATTCAAGAAAACAGGAAGATCAATTTTGAGTTTATTGTTGGTAACAGAAAGATTGTAAGCAGAATAACCAAAATAAAACTTATCAAGATCAGAATCCCAGCCAATATTAGCATCAACATCAGAATAAAAACGGTGTTCCTTGTCATCTTTGAGTTTGGTGCCGGAACTGTTGGCATGAGTCCAAACAGCTGTACCATCACCAGAAAGGACCATGGAATCATCAATAAGGCCTTTAGATTTAGAGAATTTAACAGCTAATCTATTGAACAGATGTAAAAGATTATCTTCAGTAAGCACTTCTTTGTAGTCATCAGAAGTACGGATCTTAACGAGTGATTTAACAGTCTCTTTATCAAAGTTTTCAAGTTTCTGATTCTTACCTTTAGGTTTGGAATAAGAATTATGAAAATGATTAGTTTCCAGGATATGAGAACCACAGTCATAAGGATAGATACGTTTGGCAAGATCGTAGAAAGAAGAAAAAGCAGAAGTATTATCAGGGTCAAAACCACTGATAATAGCTAAAAGCTTATCAGTCTTTAAACGTTTAGCCCATATTTTAAATGAATAACATTTAAAATGAGCCATAAGGATAAAAGATCTAAAGATCTCCATTTGATTGACAGCAGGTCTACCATAAGGTGAATAAAGAGGAGTAAAGATGTCAGAAACGGCATCAACATCGAGGAAGATCATTTTAAATAAAGCTTTAGAATAATCTGGAGAAGAAATAGAATACTTGAAATAATCAGGATACAACTGATACATCTTGTTAAGGTGAGAGATGTAATCAGAATAAGAATTCAAATGTTTTAACATATAAGCAACCTCCACGGTTTTTAGATTAAAGCGCGCTACAGCGCGCGGCGATTTTTGGTAAAAAGTCAATACCAAAAATGAAAAAAATACTAAAAAAGTGGGGGTAAAAAGAAAAAAGGCACCATGCAAAAGTGCCTTAATTATCGTCTATTTTTAATTTTCGTACCGGCTCGCTCTGAGTAGGTACGAAAATTAAGGAGTGAAAAATTAAAAAAATAAGTTCTTTGAAAATATGTTAAAAGATTTGAAATTGGCATGATCAAGA
>JBJFHD010000007.1:0-7836 GCA_051893335.1 Erysipelotrichaceae bacterium
GGCTGCAAGCCTCTACATAGTTTCCTAAATTTTTATTTTTTTACAGCCCCTTTATTTTTATTCTAACTCGAAAGCTCCGGTATAAAGCTGATAGTAAGTTCCTTTTTCCTCAATCAGCTTTTCGTGATTTCCTCTTTCGATAATTCGTCCGTGGTCAAGCACCATGATTACATCGGAGTTCTGCACTGTCGACAATCGATGAGCAATCACAAATACCGTTCTGCCCTTCATCAGTTTATCCATTCCATCCTGCACCAGTGCTTCGGTTCTGGTATCAATGGAAGAAGTTGCTTCATCCAAGATCATTACCGGTGGATTGGCTACGGCAGCACGGGCAATGGACAACAACTGCCTTTGTCCTTGAGATAAACCGCTGCCATCACCTTTTAAAACCGTATCATAGCCCTGCGGTAACATCCGAATAAAACTATCCGCATTGGCCAGTTTACTGGCAGCAATACATTCTTCATCAGTTGCTTCAGGATTACCATAACGTAAATTTTCCATAACCGTGCCGGTGAAAAGATTTACTTCCTGCAAAACTACTCCGAGTGAACGACGCAAATCAGCCTTTTTTATCTTGTTGATATTGATACCGTCATAGCGAATCTTTCCGTCTTCAATATCATAAAAACGGTTGATCAAATTAGTAATGGTGGTTTTGCCAGCCCCGGTTGCCCCCACAAAGGCAATTTTCTGTCCCGGTTTAGCATAAAGAGAAATATCGTAGAGAACCTGCTTGCCGCTGACATAACTGAAATCAACACTGTCAAAAACTACTCCGCCCTCAAGTTTGGTATAAGTTATGCTGCCGTCATGATGCGGATGTTTCCAAGCCCAGATTCCGGTACGCTGTTGACATTCAACTAATTCACCATTTTCTTCTTTTGCATTTACTAATGTTACATAGCCATCATCCACCTCTGCTTCTTCATCCATAAAGGCAAAGATTCGACTTGCTCCCGCTAAAGCTGTAACCATTGAATTAAACTGATTGGAAATCTGGGAAATCGGATTGGTCAGGTTTCTTGACAGGGTTAAAAAGGAAGCAATCATTCCCAAAGTCAGGGTTCCGGTAGAAGTAAGAGCTAAATTGGTGGTCTGAGCTATTGCCATAAATCCGCCCAAGATGGCGATTATTACATACTGAACATATCCCAAAGCATTCATCATCGGCATCATAGAATTTGAATAACCGCCGGCTTTTGCGGCGCTTTCTGCCCATTGCAGGTTTTTCTTTTGCAGCTCAGCCTTGGCTTTTTCTTCATAGCAGAATACTTTAATCACCTTTTGACCGTTGATCATTTCTTCCACAAAACCGTTAACATCAGCCAGCGTTTTTTGCTGGGACACAAAATAATTAGCAATTTTACCGGTTAAAGCTTTTACAATCTGCAAAACCAACGCCATAATCAATACTGCGACAAGAGTCAGCCACACGCTGATATAAAGCATACAGATGATAACTGCCACAATAGTAAATACTGAAGAAATCAGCTGCGCCATCGATTGAGCAATCATTTGCCGTAGTGTATCGGTATCATTGGTATAAAGACTCATAATATCGCCGTGACTGCGACTGTCGAAGGTACTGATCGGAAGTCTTTGCATTTTCTCAAACATTTCATCACGGATTTTATTCAAGGTACCCTGAGCGATAGTAACCATTACTCGATTGTAGAATAAGGTCGATATTACTCCAATCAGATAAATAACGGCTATTACTACAAGGGCTTTAAACAGTTGAGTATAGACAGCAACAGATGCTGACAGTAAAGGAACAATATAGTCATCAATCAGGGACTGTAAAAAGAGCGAAGAAGCAGCCGAAGCAACAGCACTTAACAGAATACAAATCACAACAAATACTAATTGAGCCTTATAATCTTTCATATAGCCAATCAGCCTGTAAAGAGTTTTTAAATCTAAAGCGTTCTGGTGAGACATTTCGGTTTTCTTACTCATTTTCGTCATCTCCTTTCTTTTGAGAATTATAGACTTCTTGATAAATCTGACACTCTTTCAAAAGGGTTTCGTGATTGCCGCAGGCCACGATTTTGCCCTCATCCATCACAACAATCTGATCAGCCTGCTGCACTGAACTGATTCGCTGAGCAATTATTATCTTGGTAGTATCAGCAATATATTGAGAAAATGACTTTTGGATGAAAGCATCGGTCTTGCTGTCAACTGCACTGGTGGAATCATCCAAAATCAGCACCTTCGGTTTCTTTAACAGCGCTCTGGCGATACAAAGACGCTGTTTCTGACCGCCGGACACATTGGTTCCACCCTGTTCAATATAAGTATCGTATTTATCAGGGAAAGTCTGGATGAACTCATCGGCACAAGCCATTTTGCAGGCCTGCTGAATTTCTTCATCGCTGGCATTTTCATTACCCCAGCGCAGATTTTCTTTAATCGTTCCCGAAAACAATTCGTTTTTCTGTAACACCATCGCTACGGCGTTGCGCAAAGTGTCAAGGTCATAATCTCTGACATCTATCCCAGCCAAAGTTACTTTACCGCCGGTAACATCGTAAAGACGAGGGATTAACTGCACTAGACTGGATTTTGAAGAACCGGTTGAACCGATGATACCGATTGTTTGACCGGATTTAATAGAAAGATTAATGTTGTCCAAGACTTTCTTATCCGCTTTTGAAGCATAAACAAAGTCGACATTCTCGAACTGAATTGCCCCATTGGCAACCGTTTTTACTCCGTTTGCCGGATTGACAATATCGGTTTTTTCTTCAAGAATTTCGCTGATACGTTTTGCGCTGGCTAAAGATAGGGTAAGCATGGCGAAAATCATCGAAAGCATCATCAGACTCATTAAGATTTGCGTAGCATAGGAAAATAAAGCCGTCAAATCACCGGTTGTCATTCCCAATGCTGCATTGTTTCCGCTGACAACAATTGCTTTTGCGCCAATCCAAGAAATTAAGATCATACAGCCATACATAAAAAACTGCATAATCGGAGAATTAAGTGCCAGCAATCTTTCCCCTTTGGCAAAATCGTCATAGATACTTTGCGAAATGGTTTTGAATTTTTCAACTTCATAATCTTCACGATTAAATGATTTTACTACTCTGATTCCTCTGACATTTTCCTGAACAATATTATTCAAATGGTCATAACTATGAAATACTCGATTAAATACCGGATTGACCTTTTGAATAATTATCAAAAGCAATATCGCCATAATCGGAATAACCGCTAGGAATATTAGAGCAATAGTATTGTTAATGCTGAATGATACTATCATCGAGAATACCAGCATAACCGGACCTCTGATAGCCATTCGTATCAGCATTTGATAAGCATTTTGAATATTAGTAACATCGGTAGTTAAACGGGTTACAATTGATGCGGTAGAATACTTATCAATATTGGAAAAAGCAAAGGTTTGAACATTATCATACATATCCTGTCGCAAATTAGCGGAAAAACCTACCGAAGTTTTAGCCGCGATATGGGCTGATAAGACTCCGGTGATAAGCTGAAAGGCTGCCAAAACCAAAAGAATCAGTCCATATTTCCAGACATTGCTCATATTACCGATATCAATGCCCTTATCAATTACTTTTGCCATACAAAGCGGAATCAGAATTTCAAAAGCTGCCTCTAAAATGGACAATATAATAGTGATAATAGTGCCTTTTTTGTACTGACGAAGGCTTTGCGCTAGTGTTTTAATCATCGATTAACCTCCTTTATGTAGCGTGCTACATATTATGTCTAAATGAAAGCCGAATTATTCGGCTGTCCTATTCAATATTATTGTAAATGGTCCAAAGCATCTGTTTCAGCTTTTCAACTTCCTCCGGTGAAAATGAAGCAAGCAGTCTTTTTTCATTATCCAGCATTCTTTGTTCCATTTCCGCCCCCAAAGAGAGGGCCTGTTGCGTCAAGGCAACAACTTTGTTGCGCTTGTCAGACTCATCGAACCAGCATTTAAGATGCCCGTTTTGTTCCATGCGAGAAATAATACCGACCACCGTAGGATGGGAAACATCTAAGTAGAGTTCAATCTCCTTCTGGGTTGCTCTTCCGCCACAGTTAGCCAAATAAGCCAACACTCTTCCTTGCGAAAAAGTCAATTTAGATTGTTTCAAGTCCGCATCGGCGACAACTTTCATCTTATCATTAATACTTTTAATTAAGTATCCGATATCTTTGGCCGGCATAAGCATTCCTCCTTTAAATATGTAGTACGCTACATATTATAGTAAGCCATGCATTGTTTGTCAATACTTTTTAAAAAAAAGACAACGTTCAACGACGCTGTCCGATTTATTATTCTGTTTTTACTTTTTATTATAGTATTGGTCTGATTCATCACGCCAATTATCCGATTGGATTTTGCCGTTTTTTCTGATATCACCGATAGCATTATTGATAGAAGCAAAACATAATCGCTGTCCGGTCGAATCACAACGGTAATTGACGGTGGTTTCTCTGGCAATTCCCATACTGGAAGCCATCTGGTAAGCATCAATATTGGCACCCATAAAAATGAATTGGTAATCATCGTGTTTACTAATCAAAGATTTAACTTTTTGATACGAAAATTCTTTGGAACTGTTTTCATAACCATCGGTTGTAATAATGAAAATGGTCTTTTCCGGTGAATGGGCTTCACCAAGCATTTTATGCACTTTTTCAACATGAACGATTGCTCCACCTACCGCATCTAACAAAGCGGTTGAGCCGCCAACACGATAATCGTCTTCAGTCATTGGTTTGACTTTGTTGATATCTACTCGATTGCAAACTACTTTACTGTAATGATTAAATAAGATTGTTGATACTACGGCGCTGCCGCTTTCCTTTTTTTGTTTTTCAATCGTTGAGTTGTACCCGCCGATCGTATCCTTCTCCAACCCGCTCATTGAACCACTGCGATCTAAAATAAAAACTATTTCGGTATACTTTTTCATTTACTATTCCTCCTTATTTCTTACAGTTATATGATAAAGAAAAAGGCCGCAAAAAATGTCACTTGCAAAGTGACATTTTACCTAACACATAATTGCCTAACTTGTTTTACTTCCTAAGGTCTTGCAGCGATAGATGTATAAGGCTTCATTTATTTCCAAAATATCATATTTTTTATTATTAATGAAATACTTGACAATGATATCAGCCTTAATGCTGTCGGACAAAACATAGCCCGCTTTTGAAATCAGCTGTTGAGTCGAATCCAAATCCAACTGTAAGGCAATTGCCAAAGCTAAGGCTGTATTTTTATCCGGATTATAATTTTTATTGCACCTGATTTTTGAAAAGGTCTGTCTTGAAACATTAGCCTTATTGTATACTTCAGAATCTTTCAGGTTTTTACTGTCGATTATTTTTAACAGACTCTCTGAAAAACTGTCAGCCGTTTCGACAAGATTATTTAACCGATTGTTTTCAAAACAGTTATCATTATTTATATTTGGCAAATCTTTGGTGCAGAAAGAAAAGCTGGGATATGGGGCAGCAGTCTGATTAACCCTTTTGGCCAAGTGGCGATCGATAATGGCATTAAGATCATTTTCGATACCTAACCCCTCAACAATATCCTGCTTGCTGTAAATCAGAAGATAGATGAAGATGTCCTCATGTTCCTTTAGAAATGTTTGGATTGCTTCATTGGCTACTTTTAAAGCAATATCTTTAGGAAAACCATTATTCCCGCTGGCCAGCAAAGGTAAAGCAACTGAGCTACAGTTGTTGTCAAAAGCCAATTTCAAACTGGTCGCATAACAGCTATACAATAACTCAATACACTCTGACTTTCCGTTGTAAATCGGCGCCACCGTATGAATGATTTTTTTAGCCGGCAATTGGTAACCGTCAGTGATAACAGCCTGACCATAATCAATAATACCGATTTTCTCTCTGGCTTTAAAAAGTTGACTGCCGGCCTTTTGGTAGATTTGACTGTCTACTCCCCTACCGACAGCAACATAGTGATTAGCCGAATTGACTATCGCATCCACTTCCATCTCAACAATATTTTTATCAACAATATCAAATGGCATTGACCCTCACCTCACTTCTATTTTACATACCAGTGTACTGTACAGGTTAAGCCTTTACTTTTCTCAAAACCTAGGCGGCTGTAAGCTTTTAAAGCCGCAATATTATCGTAATCAACCATTAACTCAACATTTTTGTTCTCATTGCTGTTTAAGGCAACAGTTAACAATTCTTTACAAATTCCCTGATTACGAAATTGTTCTTTCACGTAAACATCAAAAGGCTCATTAACCGTAAAACAGTAGGTCATATCAACATAACCGGCCACTTCTTCATTTTCAACACACAAAAAGATTCTAAACTGACCCGGTGCTTCTATAACCTTTTGAGCAGTCCAGTAAACATCCTGACTGTGCAAGTCACAGTATTGCTGCTTATACTTTTCGCAATAACTGATAATATTATGTTTAATATCTACCGGTTGAAACTCGACCAGCTTCATAACATACTGTTCTTTCTCAAAAGAACAAGCATATTTTTTTAAACTGTTAAGCATATCATCGTCCTTATCGAATACAAAATCAACCAGATAGCCCCAATAATTATCCGCTAAGTGCTGCAGCAAATAATCAAAAGCCAAAATATCATTACTTAGCTGAAAGATCATTTCCATATACTTTTCCTGCGGCAAATAAAGGAAAACATATAAAGCCACTAATCTTTCCTCTTTTCTAACCGCAAATACCTTGCGATCTTTTCCCTTGGCTTTTTTGGAAAATAAAAATCTCACCTTATTATCCAAATTGCTGAAAGACTGCTCTATCTCTTTTTCATCATAACAAACGTCAACGCTGTATTTTGCTTCATTCATAGCCTTATTTTATCACAATCAGTCAATTTTATTTAGCTGCACGTAACGATATTCTTTTTTTTTGATTTTTCCTATTGTAAAATGATTTTAACAAGGGGGGTAATTTACCATGAGCGAAGAAAACAGAGAAATAATTGAAGAAGAAAATACCAACGATAGCGAAGTTAAAAAAGCTGACAGTATTACAGAAAAAGACAATAAAGCTAACAAAAAACTGTCTATAAGAAAACTATTAAAATATTGGAAATTGGTTTTGATATTATTAGCGGTTGTAGCTATTTCGCTGGTATATGTATTTGGTACTAAGCAAACAAAGCAGGAAGACAAGGCTGCCAACCTAAGCTTTGCCAACGTAGGCAATCTGGTTACCCAAGAAGCATATATAACTATGGTCGGGTCAATTGATAAAAACCGCAAAATCTATGCCTTTGAAGTTCCGTTAACCCAATCAATCTGTATCTTCAGTATTGATGTTCAAATCACTGCCGGCTATGATTTTTCACAAATAACACCTGAAATAACCAAGCCGACCGAAACGGAAAGAGGTAAAATAGTTATTAAATTGCCGAATGCTTCAATAATGTACTATGGCCTTGTTCCGGATTCACATAAGGTTTACTATGACAGTGAATCAATCTTCACAAATATTGAGTCAACAGAATTATTCTCAAAAGAAGACGAACTGGTTAATAAGGCCCTGACAGAAGCGGTAAAAAACGGTTTGTTGAAAAAAGCTAAAGAAAACGCCAAAACTATCTTAAAGGGTTTTGTTGAAGGATTTATCGATGATGAGCCTTATGACATCATCTTTGAAGATGTGGAAGAAATGTACTACTAGGAGTAATTATGAAAAAAACTATACTAAAAGTCGTCGTTGCTCTACTTGCGGCAATTGTGGTGTTTTACTTGATTTTAATGTTAACAAGATAAAAAGTTAAAAAGGAGCTGTAAAAAAATAAACAACTCAAACAAATACAAAATAAAACCCT
>JBJFHD010000008.1:0-1531 GCA_051893335.1 Erysipelotrichaceae bacterium
GCCCCGGCGGCACTGATGTTTTCGGTTTGTTATCACGCGGCATCATCGTACCGCGGAAATTCGATCGTGCTATCCCATTCAGGCAACGTGAACGGGAAAACGCGGGTAGTCTCCTCTTCGGTAACATCCGGCGTTTCGGTAATGATCTCCTCCGTAGTAGACTCGGTCACATTGCTGTCGCCGGCTACCTCCTCCTCAGTCGTATAAGCCTTGGTTTGGCTGGAGGTCACCTTGGATATGCCGCTGCCCTGACCAGGAACCGCGCCCTTCTCAAGCATATCGACAGCTGAGACGTGATCCTCGCCGATGTTGATATTCGTATCGCCGTAAAGAGCGATCTGAAGCTCGCGGGCAACAACGGGATAATCGACAACCCAGACTGAGAGACGCTGGTTTATAATCTTGCCGTAATAGGTATAAAGCTGCGCGGAGGTGTAATTGCCCTCCGACGGCATGACAATCTGCTTGATCTGGTAATCCATCCAGCCCTGCGATATGGCCTGAGTGAGAAGAGAGAGAATCTCGCTGCGCTTGTAGTTTGTTACGACATGGGGCAGGACAATATCCATAGCGTTGTTGAGCTGGCCTGCCGAGGCTTTCTGCGCGCTCTTGATAAGAGCGGTTATAATCGTGCGCTGTCTCGCAGTTCTGCCGACGTCGCCCTCGTTATCAACGTGGCGGATACGGCTGTAAACCAGCGCCTGCGCGCCGTCGAGCTTGACCGCTTCACCGGACTTAACCTTTGCGATAGAGGTAGTAGTGCGGTTGATATATTCCGCCTCATACGGCTGTATCGGCACGGTCACGCCGCCGAGAGCATCGATAAGCTGAGGAAAGCTCTTGAAGTCAACGCTGATATAATGATCGATTTCGATCTTATAGTTGTTTTCAAGCGTATCGATAAGCGCTGCGGGACCTCCCCAGAAATAAGTGTGGTTGGTCTTGCAGCAACGCTCTGAGCCGTTGATATTCATATAGGTATAGCAGTCTCTGAGAAACGAGACAAGAGTGATCGTTTTGGTCTTTTTGTTGAGCGAAAGCAGAATGATCGCATCGGATCGGCCGCCGTCCGCCTTGCCCGTGGTGCTGTCAACGCCGAGAAGCAGGACATTGATAACATTTTTGCTGGAGTACTTGGCGCCGCCGTTCTTCGCCCATGAGGTGATGAGCGCATCAAGATCGGAGGCATCACTGACATCGTACATGGCATCAAACTGCTCCTCGGGCGCAAAGGTTCCCTCGGGATCGCCCTTATCGCCGAGGTCAAAATTGATCAGGCCGAGCTTCTGGCTGATGTAAATCCCGACGGCTATTATAGCTATAGCAAGTACCACGCACAGAATCGTTATAGCGATTTTCAGATTGCGCTTGTTATTCGCCATAAAAAACTGTTTGAATTTTTCGTTCTTTTTCTGATCCATAAATTTCTCTCTTTCCGTCACACTTTGCGACAAATTGCAGCAATAGCCGTTGATAAGTATATCACATCCATGCTCAAAAAGCTATAGAAAACGATATATTTTTATTTTTT
>JBJFHD010000008.1:1631-7834 GCA_051893335.1 Erysipelotrichaceae bacterium
AACGATATATTTTTATTTTTTTATCTGGAAATGAAAAAGATTTTTAAATATTTGTATTGTTACCATAATCTAATATAGTGATCAACATAAATCGCCTTTTCTCCCATCTCATCAACTTCATCATTTTTATATTTATTAAATATATCACATATGAATTTTTCAATTTCATCGGAAGGCGGGCATAGTTGAAGGTAGTTAGATAATACTTTTTCATCAGTAAAAAATGATTTTAAACTGTTTTCATTGATATAATAACCATATCCGTTTGTTCCTGTTGACGTGCCTATTATATCTCGAAGAATTTTGTACACATAATGTGGTTTCATGATTTTTGAGATATATTCCCGCATCTCAACGTCAGCATCTTTCTCTAATTTCAAGACCTTTCGTTTTGTATGAAGCAATGCCCAACTGTTATGATAAGCATAATTTTCTTCAGAATAAATATCGATCGGCGTTTCGGTTATTGTTCTGTACATATCAATTATCATATCTTCCATTAGCTTAGCATCTTGTTCTTTTTTATCATAATAGGGTAACGAGTCAAGCCAATATAGTATTTTATCATATACATTTATAAGTTTGAAACAATTCTTAAATCGAACAATTAAATCTAATTTCTCATCATCTGAAAGTTGAGAGAAAAGTTCTGCCAATATAGAGCAGGCTCTATTATAAGGGTTCAATACAAAAAAGCGGCTTTTTTGTCCAATTTATTTACATTTTTAATTAATCCAACAAATATTTGAAAGATCAACACTTTATCAAAGTCTTTTCTTGCAAACCATAGTTTGTTTATAATTTCAGCATGATAATAAATAGGTATGTTGTCAAATAATACATCAAACAAATTCGGTATACTTTCGATGGAATCGTTTTCTTTTTCTTGATATATGGAATGTACCAATTTATTATAAATCATAGAAACTCCTACATACTCATTCTTTCCATAATTAAAATATAAATCAAAGTATTTTGCACTGGCAACTCCACAGTTTAAAGCTATTTTCTTATTCCTTTCCGCACTGTTATCATACCGGGGTCTTAATTCATTGTTATTTAGATATTTATCAACATATGGAAAAACATTAGATAAAAGTTTTAATAAAGTGATATCATAGTTTTTTCGTACTTTATCAAAATAGTCCTTTCCTTCCTTATTAAATTCATCTCTATTGAAAACCGATTGATAAAGTTCTAAATTTTTATCCAAATCTGAACTGATATAAAATTTAAAATTCTCATGAATTTCATCGTATAAATCGTTATCAAGAAAACGAATTAACTCTATTGTAAATAAGTCCGGTTTATATAAATCGTTTTTTATAGAAAGCGTTGCACCAACAGAATTCATAATACGCTTGAATTCTCTGATATCATCAGTACTATTAGCTAAAAAATCAATGATATATAAAAAGTCTTTCTGCTTATCTTTTGGAATACTGTAAATGTCTAATAGTTTGTTTAAGCAATCACTAACTATACTATAATACATATCTCTGTTCAGTTTAGGAACTTTAATTTCTTGTTGAACAACTTTTTCAATATAATGTTTGTTAATATGTAAATTGCAATTTAGAATTTCATTAACCCGCGCTTTGTCATAAGATAAAACGTATACTATTCTGCGCAAATCAAAAACATTGCTTATTATTTTTAATAGTAAGATTATATTATCTGCAGATGCTCTGTCTAAGTTATCTATAAAAATTATAATGGTCTTATCGCTCTGTTCTAAGGAAGCATTAATTTTTTCTTTCATATCAAGGATATCCTCTTCTGCATTTTCCTGAAACAGAATGTTTCCTGCAATACTTCCGGCAGCATGAATGCCAACTATACTTTTTACAAGGTTATTAGAAACAGCTTTTAAAGATGAATTGCTGTATTTTATTCCGGCATTATTTAATATTTTGTCAAACAATGATGTAAGCAATGCTTGTTGGCTACTATAAATCCAAGGATCAAAATCGTTGATAATTATATATTCGTCAGACTCTTGTCGTATCTTTTCAATAACATTGTTGATAATAGTAGTTTTTCCGCTGCCCCAAGGGCCCTCTAATCCAATAACAAAAGAATATTCTGAACTGCGACAAGCCTGCAATGATGAAAATAACTGATTAATAATCGCACTTCTGTCGCATAAGTCATAATCTACATCCTTCTCTGCGAACAAAACGGGATATTCATTTTCGATTGTAATATCATTCTCGATAAAATCTTTTAAATCATAAATATTGGTATTATTTTTTAGTTTATGGCTATTTTTTACTCTGACAAGAGTAATTCTATGCTTAAATAATAATAACAATAAAAGCCATATCGCACAAGTGGCAATAAGTTTATAACATTTAAACAATGGCGTTGTTGCTAAAAGTAAAATATAAATAATACTGCCCACAATCGACAATAATAAATATGAATCAAATTCGTTTATTACTTTTTCCTTTAATAAATCACAAAAATGATTTTCAATTAAAAATACTGCTCCCAAAGTAAAAAATCCAACTATAACGACAATTAAAAACATTAAGTTGAATCTTTTGATTAAACTTGATGGGAGATTTATTGTATCAATGGCAATAATAAGAGTAAAAGCAATCAGGAACAATTTTATAGCTTTCGTAAACTTTCCATTCTTTACAATCTTTTTTAAATAATCCTTCATCGTTCAATGTTCAATCCTCTGAAATAGATATTATTTGTTTAACTGATTTTTCAGGTGCATCAATATATATTTGCATATATATTCGTGTTAAAATAAAGAAAACTGCTTTTACTTTTCGATTTATAGACTCCCGAGTATTCTTTAATTGCCGAAGAACAGCACTGGAAAAGTTAGAGAAAAATCACATACATACAAATACTATCAATAATTATACTATCAAGGCTATCAAAATGCAATGATTTCCATATGTACGGGATTCGAAAAATTTGGTCTGTTTTTACATAAAAAGCGTCCTTGTTTTTGATAACTAAGGATGATATAATCATCATGATGATTATTGAATGAAAATTCTTAATTTTGGGTCATGTAATATAGATTATGTATATTCACTTCAACACATTGTAAAAATCGGAGAAACGGAAACAACTCATACTCTTGAAACCTTTCCCGGTGGAAAAGGTTTCAATCAATCTATAGCGGTTTCAAGAGCGGGGGCAAAAATATACCATACCGGTTGTGTTGACAACGACAGCAAAATGCTAACCGATATTTTACAGAAAAACGGAGTGGATATATCATACCTTAAGATTGTTGACACAAAAAACGGTCATGCTGTTATTCAGGTTAACTCCAAGGGAGAAAATTCGATATTTCTTTATCCGGGCTCTAATGAAATGATAACTAAAGAATATGTAGATACAGTATTAGATAAATTTAATGCTGGTGATATTATTATTTTGCAAAACAAGATAAATAATGTGGACTACATCGTTGAAAAAGCATATCAAAAAGGTATGTGCATCGTTCTTAATCCATCTCCCTTTAACGAAAAAATTCATACAATTAATTTTAACATGCTTTCATATATAGTTATTAGTGAAGTGGAGTTAAGCGAAATTTCAGAGTCTGCAGAGCCTGAAGAAAGCTTGGTATTCTAAAAAAAGAAATACCCTGAATTAAAAGTAGCACTAACTTTAGGTGAAAACGGTTCTATATTTGTGAATGCAAATAAGGAATTGCGTCAGGCGGCATTTAAAGTTGATGTTGTATACACAACAGCGGCCGGAGATACATTTTTGGGATATTTCGTTGCAGAGCTTTCAAAAGGTACGGATTATTCTCAAATACTAAAAATTGCGTCTGTCGCATCGGCTATTACGGTTTCAAGAAAAGGAGCGACGCCTTCGCCTTCCATTATAAGTATTATCTTTATTTGATAAACTCAGAGAAAACAAATCAAACAATAAAAACAATTCTCTATATGAGTAAATAGAAGGTTATATTGAACAGAATATCAAAACGGCAAATCTTTCGGAATTATCTCAAATATTGGGTTATTCAACAGTTTATACAGGTAGCATAGTTAAAAAGCTGACCGGTGAGACTTTTTCAAAGACAGTTCTCTTAAAAAGATGTAAAATGGCTGCTTATATGCTTTTGAGTACAAATTTTTCTATCCATGAAATCATTCATATGGTGGGATATGAAAGCAAAAGCTTTTTTAGAAAAGTATTTAAAAATAAATACGGTGAAACGCTGTCAGAATACAGAAACAAGAGGAGTAATTAACATGACAATTGAGCAGAGAATAAAAAATTTATCGGTGCCGAGAGGTATAGTAGATGTTGTTTTAGATACAGATGCGTATAATGAAATTGACGATCAGTTTGCAATCTCATATCTAATTAAGTCAAAAGAAAAACTAAATACCAAAGCAATATATGCAGCGCCTTTTTTAAACGAAAAATCTGTTAGTCCTAAGGACGGTATGGAAAAGAGCTATAATGAAATTTTAAAACTTCTTTTACTTTCAGAAGAAAAATGCGATGTTTTTAAGGGGTCGGAAAGGTATCTGGACAACGAAAATACAGCGGTTATTTCTCCTGCGGCACAGGATTTGGCAAAAAGAGTCGAAAACTATTCACCCGAAAATCCTCTTTATGTTGTAGCAATAGGAGCTATAACAAATGTTGCTTCTGCAATACTTTTGAATCCCAATGTTGCGAAAAATACTGTTGTAGTATGGCTTGGCGGACACGCTCATCACTATCATCACACAAAAGAGTTTAATATGTATCAGGATGTTGCCGCAGCAAGAGTTATAATGCAAAGCGGTGTTCCGTTCGTTCAGCTTCCTTGTATGGGTGTTGTAGACCGGTTTACGGTTTCTAAACCGGAGCTTGAATTTTGGCTCAAAGGAAAAAATCCCCTTGCAGACTATCTTGCCCAAAATGCAATAGAAGAGGCAGAGGGTTATGCAAAAGACAAGGCGTGGACTCGTGTAATTTGGGATGTCACTGCAGTTGCGTGGCTGATTAATGATTCGCAGCAGTTTATGGAATCAAGAATTATTCCAACTTCCATTCCTACTTACGATAATTTTTATGCAACAAATTATAACGGATACCCCATGAGATATGTTTATAGCATAAAACGCGACAATCTTATGACTGATTTGTTTCAAAAATTGATGAAATAGATAGATCAAATGTTTTGTGACCTGACTTATTTAGTTATTTAACCGGTTTTTTATATATATTAAATACAAAGCCTTAAGGACTTTGCTTTGGCTATTTTTTTCTATTTGTTTAGTTCTCCATAGTAATTTCGAATTGGCATCTTTTTTGTTACATCTTTACATACCGAGAGCCTCGACACGCAAACGCGCAGTTGAGGCTCTTCTTATTTTGCGGTTTTCCACTTGCATTTCAACCGCTTGTGCTATAATCTGACAGCAAAACTGGCTCTGCAGCGATTCGGAAAAAGTCGCTGCAGAGCCAGTTGCATTTTATACCATCCGTACCTTTTAATAAAAGGTCTGGGCTGCTGTTTTCTCAATATGGAAAAATCGTAAAAATTAAAATATCAATATCTGATTCATTTATACGTATTTGCTTCCCCACAAGGCCATTTCATAAAAAATGGGGTACATTTCTTTCCCGCTCTCGGACAGTGAATATTCCACATGGGGCGGGATCTCATTGAATTGTTCCCTCAAAACAATTCCGTTATCCTCCAGCTCTTTTAATGTGTTGGCAAGCATGGTATTGGTAATGTCTCCTATACGTTTCTTCAGGTTGCCAAACCGTATTTTATCAACTTTTGTCAGCTCAAAAATGACACGAATATGCCATTTCCCCGCGAAGATGCCCAGCAGCCTTTTTACCGGGCAATCTGCGTTCAGATCTGTCTTTTCAACCAGCGATTTGTATTCATCATAGGAAATACCCATATATACCTCCGGTATGAATATTCATACCAAGTACGTTTTTTCTGCGTACTTGAATTTGTTTTTAGATAAAGTATAATTAAAATATCGTTAGATGTCAAGTTTATCTAACGCAAATGATATATGGAGGTTTTCAATATGACGAATGAAACCCTTAAGGCTTTGGCGGAGCGTTCTTCCTGCGGCGCTTTTACGGATGTGCTGCCGAAACGGGAAAAAATTGAAGCGATTGCGAAAGCGGCCATCCAGTCTCCCAGCGGAACCAACGCACAGCCCTGGAGAATTGTAGTTGTGACGGACAAA
>JBJFHD010000009.1:0-1759 GCA_051893335.1 Erysipelotrichaceae bacterium
TCCAAAGCCGTTATTATGACCCGGAGACCGGCCGGTTTATCAATGCAGATGATCCAAGTTATATAGGTGCCGGTGGCAGTGTGTTGAGCTATAATGCTTTTGCCTATTGTGAGAACAATCCGGTGAATGCATTGGATACGAGAGGCTATGCTAATGATATACTTGTGAGTGCATTAGTAGAAGTTATTATGGCTCTGTTTTATCTAAAAGCGTTTTTGGATGTTTTACTTGTTGGTATGAAATATGAAATCAATAAAAATGGATCTATTGATAAAAATGGCATGTTTAAAGCTAAAGTGGAGTATTACAACAATAAGAAAAAAAGAACTTTTTCAGTTGTATTTGGAGATAAAAATGCATGGAAATTGAGCTCATTGTTCTATAATGACAAATCGTCCTTCTATCTTGATTATTATGGAAGTTGCGTATTTGAAGAAGGTATGAAAACCTCAACTTCAAACAGTGATTTTAATCCAACATACTTATTCATTATGAATAATATTGTGTTGAGAGGAACTATAATTTATTATTTGATAAACGCCTCAAATGCGAAAAAAATATATAATGCTGTTTGGGGTGAAAAAGGAATCGATTCAAAAAGTTTACAGCAATATATCGTTTATAAAATCACCAAAGATAAGGCGTATAATGGGATATATGCATTTTCACTGAAAAGCGGGAAATATAGGAAGGTGTTATTATGATGAATACTAAAAAATTATCGCTTGTTTCAATTTTGTCGGCGATTATTTCGTTTATTATGTATTCTATAATCTTGTTTCAAGAGTTTAATAGTTTAGATAATACATATGTTATGTCTATCCTTTTTGTGGCACAAGGTCTTTTCATTTTAGCGATTGCTATACGGATATGCATCATTTGTATAAAGCGCAACGTACTTAAGCCTGCGAAAATCAAAAAAATGATCATTGCCGTGTTAATTATCGTTCCGGCTTGTGTTGCAATCATGATCGGTATTGGCTCCTTAACTTGCCGAAGTGATTTTTCACCGGAAAACATAGTTGAAAGCAAAAGCAGCTATGTGCAATCCTTGTTTCCGTATTTTAGTTTCGACAATAAAATCAACACATATACTACTTATACGATAGAGAATTCCGGCTTTCCCGGAACCGAATATTTTGATGTATATAGCTTTGGAAAAGACAATACTGGTGCAACAGTTCAATATGAAGCAGAATTATTAAAGACCAACAGCTTATGTATGCGTATTAATTTTCTCGTGAGCAAGTATTTAAATGCCTTACCTGAAAGTGTCGTTGTCCTTTTTGACAAATCGACCGTTACAGTCAATGGAGTGAAGGTCTCGGTAAGTATTGTGAATGACGCTTATGTTGCCAGAATTTCCGGCTTTAATAACGAGTTTATTTTATCTGCCTGTAATGTAAGAGATTTTACTACCGATACGCAGGAATTTGCCAAAGTTGCCCTTGAACAATATACGCTATTAAAAACAGCAGAGCAAAGCAATATGTTTGCTTATGAATACATGTTGTTGAAAGATGAAGTGTTTTGACTTACAAAAATGCTAGTCCAAAAGGATACAGATGTGAGCATGATGGTCTTACCATTAAGGGTGTTGTTTTCTTGGAATAAGAAAAATAAGCTCCGATAGAATGGTTGGTCATGACTCCGTGCGATGGTTGGAATGATACGGCTTACGGAATCACAACCATCAAGTATAATTATGACGCCTGGGGCAAGCTGATCTCAGCCACCAACGCAAACGGAGTGGAATATC
>JBJFHD010000010.1:0-1718 GCA_051893335.1 Erysipelotrichaceae bacterium
CGTAATTCAACTCCATATTAAAATCTCCTATACAAATTATCTTAAACCTATTGTAATTTGTTTTTAGATATGATATAATAAGCTGTATATTAAGTATTCGCATAAACAGTAGTTTTTTGAAAAATTATTGTATTTATGCAATACACAAAAATGCCGCCTTTCATGGCGGCACAAAATAGTTATAAAGCCAAAAGGCTGAATAATTAAAAGGAGTTAGATCATATGAAAAAAAGAGTAACATTAGCACTTGCACTTGCAGCAGTTCTATCGCTTTCCGCCTGCGGTGCAAACGGAGAAACCACGGAAGTCACAACCGAAGCGGTGCAGGAGCAGACCACCGCAGCAGCCGAAACGGAAGCAAAAGCGGAAGAAACCGAACCTGCTGAAGAAACAATGGCAGAAACTGAGCCTGAGCCTGAAGCAACACCACTCATTGCTAACAGCAAGATTTTCAGAAACAGCTCCTGGCTTTTTGAAGCGACTGATTCTAATGGTCAGATACAGCGTTACATCTATGATATTGTCAATAACGAAATCATCAAGGTTCACGAAGACACACCTGATGGATCTGATATAAGTGGTAAACTCGTTTACGATAATTTTAAGATATACAATGCTGAAACAGGCGAAACCGTTGTCGATGACGATAAACAGCACATAATTTTCCCATATTATGGTTTAAATTACTTTCAATTTGCATTTGCAGATGACACAGTATATGTTAAGAAAGCCGACGATGTATTCGCTGATGCAGACGAAATAGGCTGTATCGGCAACGATGGCAATTGGATAGCTGAATTGTCCTCAGGCAACGAATTATTCAATAATTCTGCATCTAAAGACACCGAACTCACAGGTCTTTGCTCCGAATTTATACGTTGTGCGGACAAAAGCAACAATAAAATAAAATCATCATTTTTATACGATATGAAGAATAATCGTGCTCTTGGTGTAGGTAAATTTAATAGTGATTTGAAAGATTTCACTCACGCCGACAATTCGGATTATTGTTATTTTTATTTAGTCGGTACAGGTCTTATCAAATATGACATTGTAAATGACTGCATTGCTGATACTGTCACCGAAGGAGAAACCTACGACGATTACACATATGTTTATGACAATAACTTCCTTTCTTATCAAGTGATAGATGCAAATTTAAATAAGAAAATTACAGTAATTAATCCTGCCACAGATAACCGTGTATTATTTGATCTTACTGTGTTTAATAATAGTATGGTTGATATTCTTGCCTGCACTGACTCATGTGTACTGATTTCAGGCAGTATTGATGGTAAGTATCGTACAGGCGTGTTTGACAAGAACGGTGAGCCTTTATTTGAACCTATTTTGGGATCTATCAGCAACGATACCATTAAGTATTACAGCAGCTCCGATAAGATCTTTGCAGCATATTCAGATGTAAATTTCTACTACAATATTGAAACAAATACACTCATTGAAGGCACAGATGACTATAAATTCTGTGGCTTTGACAACAAGACAAACACACTTCTCATTCAGGCAAAGAATCCTGGTGACGGCAATATTTACTACTATCTTGCAGATGCTAACGATCCAATGAATTATTACAATCCCCTTGAAAAATAAACAGTTACATTAATCAACATAAAACGCCTGAAAATCAATGACGATTTTCAGGCGTTTTTATGGTTTTTATAAGGAATAATCTTTGTCTTTCTGCTTTGATTTAATTG
>JBJFHD010000011.1:0-32298 GCA_051893335.1 Erysipelotrichaceae bacterium
CCATATTCTGCCGGACTGGCTTCTGGTGTACCGCATTGAGGATGATGTCCTGGTGTTGACGTTGGCCCGTATCGGAACACACAGCGATTTGTTTGGAAAATAGATTCCGACAAATCGCTATTTTTAATCTCAATATTGTAGTTATCATCTCTAGTCATTTCAATAGAAGATATTAATCTATTTATTAGTTCTTTTTGTGCTTTTCTATTTAAACTATCTAATCGATATGCAAAACTTAAATTGTTTTTAAATATAATATCTTCATTTTCTTGTTCACAATCTAACTTTTTAAGAAGTTCTACTCTATATTCTTTAAATCCATTATCTAGATCAAGAGTAGTTTTCTTTCAGTATCCTCTGAAAAGAGCGCACTTCTATACGGGGCTTCTCCGCAAGCACATTCCATGTTGCTGTATACTACACAAGGATGTATCCTTGCGTCGCTTTGCGACTATCCTGCATATGAAAAACGGCGTGATCGCTTTCGTCACGCCGTTTTAACTGCCTTATGAACTCCGCCCTTTGGGGGCTGGTTTTTAACGCTTCTTTTTGGATTTGAAAGGATTTTCTAGAGTAATCTTTTCATTTCTCAATTTGTTTAATTCAATTACGCGAGATTCTTTATACGGCATTACCTTGGTCAAATACTTATAGGCTTTATTGATTTGAAAAGTTTCTTTGGTAACGCATTTGTCATCATTTAAGATGAAGACAATCGCATTGGAACCCTGCTGTCTGTTATTGACTGTCCATTCTTTTACATCATCATAAGCAATTCTGATAACCTGATCATCATTTTTATCGCTGTAAATTAAGACAGCATCATCATAAATTTCAAAGCATTTGTAATCCTTGATCTTGAAAATCACAAACAGACTTACCGCCAAGAAGAACAGGCCGAAGAAAATTCCCCAGGCATTTAAGGTGACGATTAAAGCTATCGCAATTACTACAACAACATAGATAGCCGGATCGTTTTTAAACATTACGGTGGTTAAATGGGTGCCTTCTTCATTGACTTCATCTATCCTTTGAGCCGTTAATGTAACTTCATCTTTCTTTTCATTTGTTTCTTCCATATTTATTACCTTCTTTGTATTCATATTATTAGAAACTGAAGCAAAATGCAATCAAAATATGAAACGCTCAAAAATAATGATTGTTTGATAAAAACTGCTTTTCATTATGAGCGTTGCGATTGATTTCTTGCATAAATGCTCAAAAAAATGTTGACTGTGATAATGATAGCGTTTACAATGTGAACAATAAACAAAGATATTGTAAAGCGAGGTAGTGAAAATGAAAGGATTGTTACTGATAAGCCATGGAAATTTAGCTAAAGGGCTATATGAAACAACAACTTGGTTTTTTGGCGATGACATTGAGCAATGTGCTTATTTAACCTTAATGGCAGATGATTCGGTTGATGCCTTTACCGAAAGGATTGTTCAAACAATTAATCAACTGGACAGTGGTGAAGGTGTGGTTGTAATGTGTGATTTATTCGGCGGTTCGCCGTTTAAGTGTGCCTTAGCTTCAGTATTAACAAATGAAAATATCAAATTGTTTACGGGAATGAATTTACCGATGGTTATGGAATTTTTAGGAAAGAGATTATGCGGGGAATATGATTTTGAAGGCTTGCTCAGTTCAGCAAAGGAAGGAATAATTGATTTCGTAGCTGAGAAGCAAGACGATCAAGATGATGAATAAGCATGATATACACAATTACTTTAAATCCTTCAATTGATTATTATGTTTATCTTGATGAATTGAAAAAAGGCCATATTAACCGGATCGATAATTACCGATTTATCGCTGCCGGAAAGGGCATAAATGTATCAAGAATGCTTTCAAAATTAAAAATAAATTCTGTATGTATTTTTCCCAAAGGAGGTTTTTCAGGAAACTTTCTCTTAGATGAATTAAGTAAAGATCAAAATATCGAATGTCGTACTGTTGAAGTCGACCAGCCAAATCGAATTAATGTCAAAATCAGACACGAAGAAGAAACGGACTTAAATGCTTCCGGTCCCCAATTGGATTTGGCTACTCAGCAAAAACTGGTCCGGTTGGTAGAGGATGTTTCGGAAGGTGAGTTTGTTGTCATCTCCGGCTCGATTCAACAGGGACTGTATCCCGTTGTTAAGCAAATAGCGGATTATATTAAATCGAAAAAAGCCAAACTGTTGTTGGATGTCCCTAACTTATCGTTGCAGGAGATTATCAGCTGCCATCCGGCATTGATAAAGCCGAATTTAGAGGAACTGCAAACATTACTGGACAGTCAAAAGGACATTAATGAATTGGTAAGCGAGATTAAAAGCAGAATTCTTGCTCAGGGAGTTGAAAGTTTATTAATCTCAATGTCTGATAAAGGAGCTTATTACATTGATAATGAGGTACAATATCAGATTTCAACCGAAAAGGTTGAAGTGGTAAATACCGTAGCAGCCGGTGACAGTTTAGTAGCTGCCACAGTCGGCAAATTGGCTTGCGGTTATGAAAAAAAACAGGCGTTGAGATATGGAGTGGCAGCCGGAACGGCCGCAGTATTAGTCGAGTATCTCCCTAATGAAACCGATATCCAAAAGATTTATGAAAAAATTAATATTGAAGAAATTCAATAAAGAATAAGGAGGAAAATTATGCCAAATATGAAAGTTACTTTAGCAAGAATCGACAATCGATTAATGCATGGAATTGTCATGACACAATATTTACCAAGTACCAATTCCCAACGCATTATGGTTATTGACGATACAACTGCTAATGATCCGCTCAAAAAGCAGATGATGAATATGGCAAAACCTAATGGTTATGCTTCATCAATTATTACCGAGGAAACTGCTATCAATAATACTAAAGCAGGAAAGTATGACGGTCAAAAAGTATTCGTGTTATCAAAAACACCGGATGCCTTCCTGCATCTGATTGAAGCAGGAGTTAAAATTGACAAACTGATTGTCGGCTGTACCGATTTGTTAGGTGAAGGCCACAAGTTGTCAGACAGAGCTTATGTTACCGATGATCAGCTTGAGCAATTAAAGAAAATAGCTGCTAGTGGAACAAAAGTTGTTATACAACATAACCCGGCAGTTTCAGAAGTAAGCATAGATAAATTTATTTAGGAAAGGAGAAATATTTCTATGTTCGGATGTAACTTTTTACAAGTTCTCATTATCCTGTTAATCGTTGGATTAAAGGCTTGGGATACTAATGGTCCACAATGGATGTTAATTACAAACGTTGGTGGAGCAGTATTGGTTGGTATCGTTTTAGGCGATATGCAAACCGGTCTATATGTTGGTGCTACATTAGGTTTAATGAGCTTAGGTGTAGTTGGATTAGGCGGAGCTTCAGTTCCTAACTATTTCATCTCAACAATTATCGCTACTGTTATCGCAATTAAGTCAACAGGTGGATATGAAATGGGCTTAACTATCGGATTACCTGTAGGTATGCTTTATGTTTACTTAGATGTATTACAGAAGTTAGCTTGTGGTGTATTTGCTAGAAACGCTGAAGCAGCAATCGATAGAGGCGAATACGAAAAAGTTGACCTTTGGGCTTGGGTTGGCGAAGCAACAGCAATCGCAAAGAATGTTGTTCCTGTATTCTTAGTATTTGTATTTGGTCAGGGCTTAGTTGAAACATTAGTTAATATCATGCCTGAATTCTTATACAACGGTTTAACACTTGCCGGAAAGATCTTACCAGTTACAGGTATGGCAATCTTATTGAACTACATGCCGGTTAAACGTCATTTCACATATTTGTTAATCGGATTTGTAGCTTATGCTTACGTTGGAATTCCTACATTAGGTGTTGGTATCTTAGGTGCTGCATTTGCTTACAAAGCATGGCTTGACGGTCAGAACAAAGCAACTGTACAAGTAGCAGGAGGTATGGAAGATGAGTAGTAATCAAGTATTGACTAAAAAAGATGTTTACGAAGCTAGCTGGCGTTGGATGCAGGTTGGTATCGGAACATTCAACTATGAAACTCAATTAGCTTTAACAAACCAATATTCATTAAGAAAAGCATTAAGAAAGATTTATCCTGATGATGAAGAATATAAAGCAGTAATGCACAATCATGGTAAATATTTCAACACTCAGCCTTACTTATCATCTGTAGTTATGGGTGCTGCCCTTGGTATGGAAGAACAGTTAGGTATCGAAGGTATGGAAGCTATCCAGAACTTCAAAGTTGGTTTAATGGGTCCTTTAGCAGGTATCGGTGATACATTATTCTGGATCGTTTTACCAGCAATCTTCACACCAATTGAAGCTGCAATGGCTTATGATGGCAACTTAGTCGGTGTTATTATCACCTTAATTAAGGCTATCATCGTTGGTGCATTACGTTGGCACTTCTTCTATTGGGGTTATAAAGCAGGTACTGCTGCAATCTTAAATTTAAGAGACCAATTACAGACTTTGACAGACTGTGCATCAATCTTAGGTTTAACAGTTGTTGGTGCCTTGATCCCATCATTAGTTACTGTAACTTGTCCATTGGAATTTACAACAGCTACCGGTGGTGTCATCGCTATTCAGACTTACTTAGATATGATTATGCCTAAACTATTGGCTGTAGTTATCACAGGAACTTGTTACTTCTTGTTAGGTAAGAAGAAGATTAAGATGACTACATTAGTATTCGGTGTATTAATCTTCTCAGTAATCGCATCAGCATTAGGAATTTTAGGTTAATTACTACAATAACATAATATCTTTTAGCTCAGGTTAGTAATAACCTGAGCTTTGTTTAAAAGGGAAAGGAAAAACGATTATGACAAAACTTAATTTTAAAAAGATTGATATTACCCCAAAAATAAAGGTAATGCAGGCTGGATATGTGCAGAGAACTCATGAATTTGAAGCAGTACACGATCCTTTGGAAGCTTATGTAATGGTATTGGAAATAGACGATGGTAAAATTTGTTTTGTGATGACCGATTTTATTGGAATCCACAAGCAGTTTAAAACGGATATTATTCAGCAATGTCAATTAAAAGGATTGAATATTGCGATGGATGATTTGATTATCGGGGGCTCGCATAACCATTCCTCTGCCTCTATCACTTTAAACTCAGATCGGCCTTTAATGGACAGTAAAAAGCCATATGTCGATGCAATGGTTGAATTGTTCAGCGATACAATTGTTGAAGTTTATCAAGGTCCTTTTACTGAAGTTGAAACTTCTTACAGCAGTATGATTGTCGATGGTATCTACAGTAATCGCAATGATATGGATAAATTATCTGATAAGGTTGTTCATATCTTAAAGTTTGCCAGTCAGGAAAAAACCGAATTACTGTTAATGAATATGGCTTGCCATAATACTGTTTTAGGTCCGTTGAATTATCAGATAACCGCCGAGCTGTTTGGTTTTACCCGTCGGAATCTGCAGGAAAAATTTGGCTGTGAAGTCTGCATTACCCAAGGTAATGCCGGGGATATGGGCAACAGGCAATATCGCACTGGTCAGGATTTTGGGGATTTACAGCTTGCTGCCGACCATTTGGCAAATCAGATTTATCGTAAACACAGCGATTTTGTTAAAATTAATCTGGCAAAGGTTAGACATCAGTCGGTTAAATATCTTGCCAAGTTTACTTTAGATGCTTCGATTTATGACAGTAAAATCGCTCGTTACGAAAAAATGCTGGAAACGGAAACCGATTTAACCCAAAGAAAGGTTATGCTTTCTGGAATTGCCGGTTTTAAAAGAAAACAGGCTTTAGGTTCGGGTTATCGTGAATTTGAGATGACTGCCGAACTGTATCAGTTGGGTGATCTAGTGCTTGTCACCATTCCGGGTGAGTTGGGCTCTATCTTAGGTTTGCAGATTAAAAACCAGCTTTCAAAAGGTAAGAAGGTTATTCTGTGGGGTTACAGCAATGATAATGATTTAGGCTATATGGTTGATAGGGAGGCTTACCAATTGGAATGTCAGGAAACCAATGTAACGAAATGGCCGATGGGTGTACCTGAAGAGTATGTAAATGCTATAATTAAGCAGGCTGAAGAATTTATTATTTAGGAGAGAACAATATGGGATTATTTGAAAATGTCGCATTTCAGATTGGGATGCTGGTTGTTATCATCTTTATCGTCTTATTTGTTGTGGCAAGAAAGGTTTACGAACAAAAACTAAGAACAGCAATCAGAAAAAATGATATGGTCGGTTATGGAAAATTGCTTAACAGTTTTTTGGCAATTATCCTTTTGGAACCCAATAGAGTAAATCTGCTTAGAGCGATATACTCTTTGGATATGAATGACAGCAAGCAGGCGGATTTGAATTTGGCTAAAGTCAACTTTCGCCGTTTAAAAGGCAATGAAAAAGGTCTTTACGTTCAGACTGCTTCGACTGTGGCTATGAACAATAAAGACAAAAAACTGTTTGCCCAAATAAAAACCGTCATTGATGAGCTGGAAAAGACCAGTGATGATAAACTGATGGTTAAACAGCTGCAACAGGAATATTCTGTTAATAAAAAGTTATACTTCGGTTTCGATAAAACAGTTATCGAAGACTTAAATCAGATTATTGCCGACTGTGACAGTGAGATGACCAAGGGAATGATGAGCATTTCCCTTGCTAAAGCTTATCATTTGAACAAACAGGATGATATGGCGAAAAAGACATTGAATAATGCTAAAGCCTATGTTAAGGGAACCTCATACGAAAAGGTTATCAATGACATCAGCAAGAATTTAAAATCGTTGGATTAAAATGGAAAAAGAGTATCAGATTAATGTAAACGGCTTTATCGAATCGATCAAAGTCCAACAGGAAGATATCGAATCGGTGTTTTTGGTTGTGATAAAAAAGTTGATTGAAATGGCAGAAAAGAAGCAGGACCGCTTCTTCTGTTTTTTCGCCAGTGCTCCGGGCAGCGGTAAAACCAGCTTATCTTTATTAATGCAGAAGCTGGCAAGTGAATATTTTGCTTATGATTTGCAGGTCTTGGGGATTGATGGTTTTCATTATCACAATGATTATTTAAGCTGTCATTACAGTGATGATCATATTTTGTTGAAAGACATCAAGGGCAGTCAGCAGACTTTTGATGTCGACAAGATGTATCAGAAGCTGCAACAGAGTTTGACTAGGGATACTTACTGGCCTTTATATGACAGAACAATTCATGATCCGATTGAAGATGCGATTAAGGTCGAGAAAAAACTGATTATTTTCGAGGGCAATTATTTATTGATTAATAATCCTTCTTGGGCAAAAATAAGACAGTTTTGCGATTATTCTCTAATGTTACAGGTCGATGATAACATTTTGCAGGATCGTTTGATCACGCGTAAGCAAAAGGGCGGTTTGTCATTGGCGGAAAGTAAAAAATGGTATCAACAGGTTGATCGCAAAAATGTTGAAACCATTAAGAATAATTCTATTGAAGCGGATTGTCAGATTATATATGACGGAAATAATTATCGCCTACTTAAAATTTAATTTATCTACCTCGATACATTTTTCGGGTCTTTTATCGCAGTAGTCGCCGATATTATCGGTGATAATATTTACTTCATCAATCTTGGCATACATGCAAGGAAGAATTTTATCGAATTTAGAGTGGTCAGCCAGCACGTAAGACATTGAGCTGCGGCTGATCACTTTTTCTTTTACCAGTGCCTCGGTATCATTGGTGGTTGTTAAGCCGCCGATGGGGTGAATGCCATTGGAGCCGATAAAGGCAATATCAAAATAATATTCATCTAACTGGCTGACCGGTTTATTGCCGGTAACAGCCATGGTTGAGGGTCTTACTTTCCCCCCCAATATTAAGGTATTAATTCCCTTAGCCACTAATTTATTAACGTGAGGGATACCGATAGTTACGACGGTAATATTTTTGGATACAATATAATCAATCATTTCCAAAGTTGCGCTGCCAGCGTCGATATAGACCATTTGATAATCTTTGATTAGTCTGGCAGCATATCTGGCTACCATATTTTTGGCTTTGGCGTTGGTTGACTGCTTGAGGTTCATCGGGGGTTCCATTAAACCTGAAGCGTTCATTTTTGCCCCGCCGTGGTATCTGTCAATCAATGAATGGTCTTCCATTTGCAGCAGGTCTCTTCTAATGGTAGCTAATGAAACATTAAAATGTTCAGCTAAAGTGTGAACACTAACTTCTTTTTCATCTTTAATCAGCGCTAATATTTCTTTCCAACGATCTTGTTTTTTCATTGCCTAATTTTCCTTTACATAATTATAGTATAGAACTGCCGGTTTTGGTACAACTGTTATTTTTCTCTTTAGTAAAATTTCTGTTAAGAAGTTGTAAATTCATTCGCTAATTGTTGACAGCGTTTACATTTAATTGATACAATAACACTGTAATTTATGGATTGTAAAAATCAAACACGTGATTTCACAAAACCTGTTTACAATTTTTGGTTGTGAACAGGTTTTTATTAGTTTGGGGAGGTGAAGATTGATGGTTATTAAAAAGATTCTGAATAACAACGCAGTTATCTCAAGAAACAGTTTATCAAGAGAAATTATTGCGATGGGTAAAGGAATTGGCTATGGTAAGGAGGTCGGTGATGTAATCGACGAGAGTAAAATATTTAAGATATTTGAATTGAGCGAAAACAATGAACGCAACAAAATTATTGAACTGATTAAAGAAATTCCTCTTAATGAACTGGAAATAGCTAAAAAAGGCTGTGACTATACTAAAAACAAGTATCATCTTGAAGTCAATGATTCATTGTATATTGCCTTAGCCGATCACATCCATACCAGTATTGCCCGTTATAAGGAAAATATTTATTTGACCAACAATCTGCTCTATGAGATTAAGAAATTCTATAAAAACGAATATGAAATCGGGAAATATATTCTTTCGCTGATTTATGATGAGTATCAAATCGAAATGAGAGATGATGAGGCAGCCTTTTTGGCTTTGCATATTGTCGGCTGTGAAGTATCGGATAGCGCCAACAACACTTATCAGATAACCAATTTCATTCATTCGATGCTTGATATCGTTGAATCATATTTCAAATGCGAACTTGATAGTGAGAGTTTAAGTTATGCCCGTTTTATTACTCATTTGAAATTCTTTTCGTTAAGAGTGTTTGATAAGAAAAGCTGGCCGGAAAATATCTGCGAAAAAAGTGACATCTTAGAGATTATCAAGGAAAAATATGTTGATCCCTACTTATGCGCTTCCAAAATGGCAGGCTACATCCAAAGGTATTATCACTATACCTTATCCGATGAAGAATTGCTTTATCTGACAATCCATGTAGCCAAAGTTGTAAATGTTAACTAATTCCTTGATTGCTAGGGAATAGGAAATAGAAGGAGAAAAGTATGAAATACGAAAAATTAGCAAACGAGATCATTGCTGCTGTGGGTGGCAAGGAAAACATCACTTCTTTGAGTCATTGTATGACAAGATTAAGATTTACTTTAGCTGATGAAAGCAAAGCTGATGATGAAAAAATTCAGTCTGTTGAAGGAGTATTATCATTAGTAAAGAAAGGCGGTCAATATCAGGTAGTTATCGGCCAGCATGTTCATGATGTTTATGTTGATGTCTGCGCTTTAGCAGGTATAAAAGAAGAAGGACAGCTGGATATCAATGAAGATAAGGAAGTTAAGAAATCAGCTTTCCAAAAAGTCTTCGGCGTTATTATCGGCTGTTTAGGACCGGTTATTCCGGTATTGGTAGGTTGTGGACTTGGTCGCTGTATTTTGACATTAATCAGTTCATTAACTGGTATTAACGGAACAACATCATTTACTTACTATATGTTCAATTTGGTATTTGATGCCGGCTATACTTATTTACCGGTATTTACTGCTGTAGCAGCTGCAAAATACTTCAAGTGTAATCAGTTTATCGCTGCTGTATTGGGTTGTGCATTAGTACATCCAAACTGGATGAGTATTGCTAATGCTTATGTTCCAACAGTTGTTGGAGAAATCTTTGGTTTCTTACCTGTTTACGGTATGACTTATACTTCATCATTCTTACCATCAATCTTTGTAGTATTTGTTATGAGTTTGGTTGAAAAACTTTGCAACAAATATATTCCTCAGATTGTCAGAAATATGTTGACACCATTGGTAACCTTAGTTGTAATGGTACCGTTGACATTTGTTGTCTGCGCTCCAATCATGGGTTACTTGGCTAAATTATTATCAATCGTCTTATTATTTGTTTACAATAAGTTTGGTGTATTCGCTATCGCGATTATGTGTATCGTTTATCCTTGGATCGTTGCTTGCGGAATGCATGCTCCATTGGCTGTTGCCGGTATTCAATTACTGCAAACTATGGGCTATGATCCAATTTCAAGAACATTGACATTATGTGCCAATATGGCTCAGGGTTCAGCTGCTTTAGCTTGTGCTATCAAAACCAAGAATAAAGATTTCCGTAACACTGCCATTTCAGCTTGTACTACTGCTTTCTTAGCCGGAATTACTGAACCATGTATTTATGGTGTATCATTCAGATTAAAGAAACCAATGATTGCGGTTACTATCGGATGCGGCGTTGCTGGTTTATATGCCGGAATTGTCGGCTTAAAAGCTTATGCCTTTATGACTCCAAGTTTCTTGAACTTCCCAATGTGGATGGCTACCGATGGTACAATGGGTAACTTAATCAATGCCTTCATCACTATGGCTATTGCCTGCGTCGTAACTTTCGTAGCAACTTGGTTATTAGGCTTTGACGATCCAAAAGAAGAAACAACCGGCGAAATCGAATCAAAAAAATAACAGGCATCTCTAGTCCTCTGTCAGGGACTAATGTGGCTTTAAGTCAATTAGATGACGAAATGTTTTCTAAAGAGGTAATGGGTAAAAGCATCGCTATCTATCCAAGTGAGGGTAAGATATATGCTCCAGATAAGGCAACCGTTGTGGCTACTTTCCCAAGCGGACACGCTATTGGCTTAAAATTTAGTTCTTCTCTAGAGATGCTGATACATGTAGGTATTGACACGGTTAACTTAAATGGTGAACCATTTGTTAGCCATGTAAAGCTCGGACAGAAAGTAAAAAAAGGAAAATTGCTTTTGGAATTTGATATTGATAAAATAAAACAAGCAAATCTTGATCCGACTGTTATTGTGATTATCACTAATTCACAGGATTATTATGATGTAGTCGCCAGTAAAGAAGAAATCATTACGACCGACAAAGAGATATTTGCGTTGGTAAAGTGAGGTAATTATTAGTATGGTATATGCTGATTTACATTGTCACACCAATTACAGTGACGGTGTTCATTCTTTAGAAGAAGTATTTAAGTTTCAAAGTGAAAAAAATACTAAGGTAGTAGCAATTACTGACCATGATACGGTATTTCATTATGACGAAATTAAAAAAACAGCTGCTCAATTTGGCATAAGAACCATCAACGGAGTGGAAATGAGCTGTTATGATAATGATGTCTTTAAAAAAGTTCACGTTGTCGGTTTGTTTCTTAATGATCAGCCAGCCAATGTCAAAGCGTTATGCGATCAGACTTTATTGGCTCGGGATAATTATCACCGCAAACTGATTGAAGAGCTCAACCAGAAAGGTTTAGAAATCACTTATCAACAGGCCAAGCAGTTTTCACCGCACAATATTGTCTTTAAAATGCATTTGTTTATGGCGATTGTTAAAAAGTATCCGGAATATATGAATATGGCCAAGTATCGTGAACTGTTTGCCGGCAAAACCACCAAGGAAGTCGACAAACAAATGGGATATATTGATGTAAAAGCCGGTATTAATGCAATTCATCAGGACGGAGGGATAGCGATATTGGCGCATCCTTGTGAGTATGACAACTATGCGGAAATCGATAAGTATGTTTCTTATGGTTTAGATGGTATTGAGATATCTCACCCTTTGATGCAGGAAAAAGACTATCAATTGGTAAAACAATATTTAGAAAAACACCACTTGTTGTCTTCTGGAGGCAGTGATTTCCATAATATGGCGATGCAAAGTGACTTTATCGGCAATTACGGTTTAAGTCAAGAGCAATTTGAAGCGATAGAGAATAGGCAGTATTATAACAATAAGTAGTGTTGCGCCTGATTTATCGGTCAATTTTTAAAAAATCGGGGAAAAAATATGAAGTTCCAGCAATTTCGTGTTATAATTACCACCGACGAGTAGCAAAAATGCGTAAGTCCGGTTTGGATTTGCGCATTTTTTTGCGTTTAAAGGAGGTATTTATATGGAACAAAATCAAACCTATCTCGCTACTGAAAAGATCGGCAAACTTATGGGGAAGTATGCTGCACCTTGTATTATTTCGCTTTTAGTCGGGGCATTATACAACATCGTTGACCAGGTGTTTATTGCTAATGCATCTTATCTTGGTTCTTACGGTAATGCTGCCAATACGGTAGTATTTCCGCTAACTGTTATAGCATTAGGCTTTGCCGTTATGATCGGTGATGGCTGTTGTGCGTTTGTCAGCATTTCTCTTGGGGAAAACAAGAGTGAGAATGCCACTCGCAGTGTGGGAAATTCCATACTTCTTTGCCTTATAGTCAGCTTAATTCTGACCGGGGCATATCTGATTTTTGATGATGCCATTCTGGCGGCTTTCGGCGGAAAAGTTAATGAAGAAACTTTTAGACTGGCAAAGGAATATTTCTTCTACATTTCACTGGGAATTCCTTTTTATATGTTCGGTCAGGCCCTGAATCCGATTATCAGAGCTGACGGCAATCCAAAATTTGCCATGGCGGCAACTCTTGCCGGGGCAGCTGTTAATATCATTTTGGATCCGGTTTATATCTTTGGTTTTAAATGGGGCATGATGGGAGCAGCTTTGGCAACAATTATCGGTCAGATTGTAACAGCAATTTTATCGCTCTGGTATTTATTCAGGGCTGAAATCATTAAGCCTAAATTAAGCGATTTTAAGTTGCAAGCTCCGATTGTATTTAAAACATTATCTCTTGGTATCTGTTCTTTCCTTTCTCAGATTTCTCTTGTTGCCTCTATGATGGCAATTAACAATATGATTCGTAAATACGGCGCATTGGATCCGATCTTTGCTCAAAGCCAATACGCTCAGATTCCGATGGCAGTTGTCGGTATTGTAATGAAATTCTTCCAGATTGTCATTTCGGTTGTTGTCGGTATGGCAGCCGGCTGCATTCCGATTGTCGGATTTAATATGGGAGCTAAATTAAATCAGCGTGTTAAAGAACTGTTTACCAAACTTTTGATTGGGGAAACCCTGGTTGGACTGGTGGCCTTTGTCATCGTTGAATTCTTCCCTAATGTTCTAATTCAGATTTTCGGAGCAGCCAATGAAAGTATTTATTATACCGAGTTTGCGCTTAAAGCTTTCCGGGTTTACCTTTGTATGGTAATTTTAGCCTGCATTAATAAGGCAACCTTCATTTTCCTACAGGCTATGGGAAAAGCGATGGAATCAACTTTACTTTCAATGGTTCGTGAAATTGTCTTCGGTGTCGGTTTCGCCTTATTGCTTCCGCTGTTTTTCAATCTTGACGGAGTTTTATATTCAATGCCGGTTTCCGATGTTTTAACCGCAGTTATTTCTGCCATAATTATTGTTAAAACTTACAAACAGCTCAATCAATCAAACCAAGAAGTTCAAAATAGCTAAAAGTACAACTTTTAGTTATTTTTTTACAATTATTTACTTGGTCAAAACCGGGCTTTGATGTAGTATACTTATCATATGAAAAAGATATATTTACAAACTATCGACCATCTTAAAGTTAATGGTCAGCAGCTATATCAACAATATAGCGAATTAGCACAACAATATGGTTTTCAGCTGTTAACTATGCCGGATGATTATTTTCAATTAACATTGGATGAGGAAAGGGCGCAGAAACTGGCACAGGATAAGTTGCAGCTGATTAAAGAAAGCGACATTGTTGTTTGTGACTGCAACGATTTCCGTTGCGATAACGAGCCGATGGGTGAATCAGCTTTGACCTTGGGTATCGGCTATGGATTAAAGAAAGCCTGTTACTGTTATATGAGTGATGTCAGAGTTCACAGCGCAAGATATACCGGTAAAACTCATTTGAATTCATCAGGGAGAGTGGTAGATGAAAACGGCGCTTTCTTTGAAAATGACCCGTTAAATCTGATGCTGTATTATTCAAGCAAATTGGTTGCAGGTGATTTCGCGGATTGTTTAAAAACAATTGTAAAGGAGCAAAAAGATGTTTGTAGATAACAATGGTATTTTAAGAAAACCGGTGGCTTATTTAGCCGATTTTGAGATGTTTTTGCCTGATTTTCCCCAGACCATTAAGTATTGGCATAATCTTTGCGATAAATATGGTTTAGTCGGTTATTTCCCGGGCGAAGGAGTGGCTAAAGTTAAGGACTATTCGGCTAATCAGTCCGAAATGTGGAAAGATATTTGCGATAACGATATTTACGGGGTTGTTCATTGCGATTTCTTGATTGCCCAATTGGATAATTGGCGGGGCAATCAGCCGGATAGCGGAACAGCATTTGAATTAGGACTGGCGATAGCTCTCAATAAACCGGTATATGGTTTTTATACCGGAGAAAAGGAAATGATATTGCGCAGCAGCATTTCCCACTTTCAGCTAGCCGATGAACTGTATGATGAAAAAGGCTATGGAATTGAAAATCAAAAATATCCGCTGGATAACCTGTTTAGGTTAGTCAAGATAGCTGACAGTTTTGAGGGAGCCTGTCAGTTGGCGAGAGCTGATTTCGATCAGAACTTAACGGAAAACGGTTATCATAAATATAAACTGATCTATTAAAAAACACGATTTAATCGTGTTTTTTACTGGCAATTGCGACATTTAGTTCGGCTCCGTATAACAGTATCATCATACAGAATTTTAACCAGAACATCATTAACACTACTGCAGCTAAAGAGCCGTAAGTAATGGAGTAGTTTGAAAATGAATTGATATAAATTGAATATAATTTTGAGAAAATAATCCAGACGATTGAAGCTAGGAAAGCACCCGGCAAGTGATCTTTAAATTTTATTTTTGTAAAGCTTAAAAATTTGTACATTGCCGCAAAAAGCAGGGTAGCTAAAAGAATAAAGATTAAGGTCGAGATTAGCGGTGAAGTTAAGACAGTTATAACCCGATTTAATGCCGTATTTTGCAGTAAAGAATTAATCTGAGTTGAAAATACCAGCAGCAGCAAAGCCAAAGTGATACTTAGTGCCAAAATAACCGTAAATAATAAGGAGAAAATTCTGACAAAGACGACATTAACCTTGCTTTTGGTATCGTAGATTTTTCTAAATCCCTTTGTTAGTGAATAAGAAGATTTGGAAGCTGCCCAAATACTGGTCAAGGCCGAAAGTGAGGTCAGTGACATTGTTGAATCGGTATAAATTGATGCTACGATGTTTTCAACCCAATAGGAAACGGCACTGGGCAGATAAGAATTTAATAAAGCTTCCAGTTCAAAAAAATCGATTGGAATGATATATCTTAAAATAGATAATAAAAACATTAAAAATGGGAAACAGGAAATAATCGCATAGAAAGCTGCCTCTGTCGAGTAAAGGTCGATGCTATCGTTTATTGTTTTTTTAATATGATCTTTATTAGCCAATAAAAAATCGATAACTTTCTGTTTCATTTAATCCCTCCCGTTTCTAATGATTTATAATTTATCATATTTTAATCACAAATTAAACAATATTTAATTTTTTTCAATTATAATATTAGAAAAAAGGAGTAGGGAAAATGTTTAGACCTGTTAGAAAAAAGAAAAATGAAATCAGCTTGGCAGAAATCAACGAGGTGTTGGCGCAAGCCAGAAGAGCTGTCGTAGCTTTTAATGGCGATGACGGTTATCCTTATGCTGTTTTTATCAATTATTTATATATTGAAGAGGAAAACAGAATTGTATTTCACAGTTCCAAATCCGGTCATAAGATCGATTCGCTTAATAAGTCAGATAAGGTTTGCCTAACGGCTTGCAGCGGGGAAATCATTAAAGAGGAACCATGGGCGCCATTTGTGAAAAGTGCTGTCGTCTTTGGCAGATGCAAAAAAATTACCGATGAAAATGACAAGACGGCTTGTTTTATCAGGTTTGCTTCCAAATATTATCCTGATAAAGAATTGGCTAAACAGGAGGTTGCTGAATCCGGCCAGTTTGCCGATATGTATATGATAGAAATTGAACATCTCAGCGGTAAAATCGTTCAGGAAAAATAATAAGGAAGGCAATTATGAAGAAAATCGAATGTTTTATTAATTCAAAAAGAAATACTCAGCTGGCAACTACCATTGTTGAATCGCAAAAAGAAAACGGTGGTTTAGTTATTTTCGTTCACGGTTTTAAAGCGGATCGAACTGAAGGCGGCCGGTTTTTAACGGTTGCTGAAGAATTGGCGAAGGATAATATCAACAGTATTATGGTGTCTTTCCCCGGCTGCGGTGACAGTCAGGAACCGTTTGAGAATTACTGCGTTTCCAATTGCTTGGATGATATTGATTCAATGTATCAGTATATGTTAGACAATTATTCCATCGATTCCAATCGTTTGGCGATGGTTGGTTATAGTATGGGTGGCAGATTAACCAGTATTTACTCGTCTCAGCACAAAGAGTTTAAGACTATTGCTTTGTGGGCGGCAGCAACCTATAACGGTTTTGATAATAACGAAACTTTCCTGGACAATAATGTTGAGGATATGATTCAGCAGGCTCGTAATAATGGCTTTGCCTTGGCTTACAACACTTTCGATAACAGCTATCTGCATATCTCAGAGCGCTTTTTTGACGATATGTTCAGCTATCAGCCATTTGACTGCTTATGCCAATATCAAGGCAATGTCCTTTTAGTTCATGGCGATGCTGATCCAACGGTTTCATATGATGTATCGGTTAGAGCCTATCAGGGTTTAACCACTAAGGGTAACAAAAAACTGGTTACTGTTGCCAATGCCAATCATGGGTTTGGCTTATGGGATGATCATTTAGAACAATCCGCAATCCTTACCGGGGAAACAATTGACTTTTTAAGGAGTAACCTGTAATGGATTATCAAAAGTATTTGTATACTGTTTACTCAAGCTGGCTGGGCAAGAATATCGGAATTCGTTTGGGGGCTCCGGTGGAAAATTTTTCCAGCGATCAGATCGAAGAATTGTATCACGGTAAAACGGGCTATCTGGTTGACTATGATATTTTTGCTTCGGACGATGACTCAAACGGGCCTTTGTTCTTTTTCAGGTCGTTATTGGATAAAGACAGTCTGACCAGCGAGGATGTCGCAAATACTATGCTGGGTTATATTCAAAGATATCTCGGATTTTTCTGGTGGGGTGGTGAAGGAGTTTCGACTGAACATACTGCTTATCTTAATTTAGAAAGAGGGATTAAGCCTCCTTACAGTGGCAGCAGTGAAACTAACGGTATTGCTCTGAGCGAGCAAATCGGCGGTCAGATTTTTTCTGATTGCTGGGGCTATCTATCCTTGGGTGATCCTGATCAGGCAAAGGATTTTGCGATAAAAGCCAGTTGTGTTACCCACGATGGTAATGGAATTCAGGGCGGTATCTTTGTTGCGGTGGCCATCGCTTTGGCCTATCAAAACAAGGATATCATTGATGTAATTAATCAGACCTTGCTATATCTTGACAGTGAAATGGAATATTATCGAGTTGTCAAAGTAATTATGGACTTTTATTATCACCATCCTGACAATTGGCATGATTGCTTAAAGTTTATTCAGGAAAATTACGGTTATGATAAATATCCCGGGGTCTGTCACATCATTCCCAATGCCTGCGTAATGATTATGGCACTGCTTTACGGGCAGAATGATTTCAGTAAGACAATTACGATAGCCAATCAATCCGGCTGGGACACTGATTGCAATTGCGGAAATTTAGGCAGTATTATGGGTGCATTGGTTAGGGTAGATGGTATCGATGAAAGCTGGATTAAACCGCTGAATGATGTGGTTAACAGCTCCAGCTGTATCGGCTATCTTAATATACAGACCATTTCCGAAAGCAGCAAGATCTTTGCTCAGGTAGCTTTTAAACTAAAGGGAATAAAGGTTAGCGATGATAAGAAGTTTGATTTGCCGTTTGCGACTAAAGGATTTAGAGGAGAAGTAAAGCAGCAAGATGACAAACTGCTGGTTTTAAGTTCTAAAGTTGAAAACTTCAGTTATTATTTGGGAAATGATTTGTACGACAGCCGCTATGATCCTAGCTTTTCCAGTTTGTTATATCCTAATGATGTAATTTCATTCAGCCTGTCAGAGGCGGAAAAGGTGCAGATATTTGTTGAAGACTGTCAGGGAAATCTTGAGTATTCCGCAGTTTTTACAAATCAAAACGAAATCAGTTATCGAATAACAACCGCAGTTAATAAGACAATTCACCGCTACGGTATCATTAACCATAGCAACAAGCCTTACTATATTCTGGATTATAAATTTTCTCATCAGCCGATTGTTCAACTGCAGTTTGCCAACTATCCGATTGACATATACGGGCCACGATATGAAAAGGATTATCTCTATAATTTAAGAGGTTTTGTCATTCACAGCGGTCAATATCAGGTTAGTGAACAGGGGTTAAGATTTTACGGTTCAGCCTCTGGATTTATGAGCACTTTATGTCCTTGTCAGATTAGTAGCTATGCTTTAAGCTTTGCTGACTGTGCTAATTTAATGCTGGCTTTTAATGTCAAAGATTACCAGAATTTTTCCGCTTTTGGCCTGATAAATGGTGATATATGTTATCTTAGAAAGAATAATGGAGTAAAAAAGATAAATATTTTATCAAAAAAATATCAAAAAAAGGGCACAAATTTAATTGTAATGAGAGAAAATAATGATAAAATAGTAGTATCATTTAATGAGGATATTTTTGTTATTGAAGAAAAGTTTGATAAGTTGATTGTTGGTTTGTCATGTGAAAATGAATTTGACAGTCTGATTTACTCATTAAATATTGTTTAGCTATAAATATCAGAATTTGATATTTATATAGATTAAGTAATTAGGAGGAAACTATGAAGAAATTACTTACAGTTTTATTGGTTGCTTTATTGACTATCTCTATGGCAGCTTGTGGCGAAAAAACCAATGGCGGTGATTCAGACACTAAGAAAAAAGTAGCTGTTTTATTACCTTACATTGGTGACCAGTCATATTTTGATACTTTAAACAATGGTGTTATTAAGGCTAATCAACTATATGGCGATCAAGTTGAAGTAGTATTAATCGAAGCTGACCCTAAGGGTTCTGCTGACAAGGCTACTTGGGAAAACGCTTATGCAGAAGTATGTGAAGACGGAGAGTACGATTTAGTTGTATCAGGTAATGCTACATATGAAGGATTCTTAGCAGATGCATGTGCTAAATATCCTGATCAGAAATTCATGAACTTTGATACTTCATGGTCAATCGAAACTCCAGCTAACTGCTATGCAGTAAGTTATGGCTTAGATGATTTAGGTTATGTTGTTGGTACACTTTCTGCAGCAATCACTAAGACTAACAGAGTAGGTGTTGTTGTAGGTATGGACAACCAGGCTATGAACCAGTTCATCGCCGGTTATTGCCAAGTTTTAGCTAGCAAGAATGTTGAATACGCAGTTGTTTATCCAAACAGCTTTACTGATACAGCTTTAGGTAAAGAATATACAGATAAATTAATCCAAGACAATTGTGATGTTATTTGGCAAGTTGCTGGTGGTTTAGGAAATGGTGTTATTGAAGCATGCTCAAATTATGAAGATGTTTGGTGCGTAGGTGTTGACCAAGACCAATATGCTCAATTCGCTGAAACTAATCCTACATGGGCTAATACAATCATCACTTCTGCATTAAAGAATACAGACCAGGCTTTATTAAATGCTGTTCAAATGGTTATCGATGGAACTATCGATTCTAAGATGGGCGTTTACGAAGTATTAGGCATTAAGGAAAACTGTGTTGGTTTAGCAGAAAATGATTTCTATTTAGCAAACGTTTCTGAAGATGTTAGAAAAGAAATCGCTGACACATTAGCAGCAGTAGCTAACGGAGAAGTTGAAGTTATTGACACATTAACAATGGCTAATTACGACACTGAATGGCCTGCAGTTAGAGACGCTAACAGAATTAACAAATAATTTTTAAATTAAAAGTTGATAAAAGTTTATGCTCTATTGTTTTAATAGAGCATAACTTTTATCATTTGAACCACGATTAAGGTTTATTAGTCAGCTGGTAAATCTTAATGGTAGTTCAAACTATCAGATTTAGTTGAAAATAGAATAGGAGAAAGCTATGGAAGAAACTATCTTAAAGCTGCAACAAGTTACAAAGGTCTATGGTAATGGAGTTGTTGCCAATCGTGATGTAAATGTTGACTTCCAAAAAGGTGAGATTCATTCCATTTGCGGTGAAAACGGCGCCGGTAAATCGACACTGATGAAAATGATTTTCGGCATCGAGAAACCATCAAGTGGAACAATTACTTACAAGGGTCAACAGGTGCAATTCAAGAATTCAATGGATGCTATTAATGCCGGCATCGGAATGGTACACCAACATTTTATGCTGATACCATCATTCTCAGTTGTTGACAATATCATCTTAGGTGATGAACCAAAGAAAGGCATATTTATCAATAAGGCTGAAGCGATCAAGAAGTGTCAGGATTTATCTGATAAATACAAATTTGAACTTGATGTTACTCAGAAAGTTTCTGAACTGTCAGTAGCTAAAAGACAGAAAGTTGAAATCTTAAAGACTTTATATCGTGATGCTGAATTAATCATCTTGGATGAACCGACTTCAGTATTGACTCCACAGGAAACTGAAAAATTATTCGTTCAATTAAAGAGCTTTAAAGAACAGGGGAAAACTATTATTTTCATTTCTCATAAATTGGAAGAAGTTAAACAGATTTCCGACCGTATCACTGTATTAAGAAGCGGTGTTACTAAGGGAACATACAAGAATGAAGAGTTATCAATGCAACAATTAACCCGTTTAATTATTGACAGAGATATCGAAAATGATATGGATGCTTTCAAGACTGATTCCCCTGTCAAAGGCAATGGCTTGGAAATCAGAAACCTGACTATGAAACATAATGGTAAAAACGTTTTGGATAATATTTCCTTTGCGGTTAAAAACGGTGAAATCTTAGGTATTGCCGGTGTTGAAGGAAACGGACAAATCGAATTGGTTAAATCAATCGTCGGTCTAAACGAGTCAGAATATTCTGGCACAATCACTATTGGCGGAGTTGATATCAGTAAACATTCTGTTAAACAAAGACGTAATGAGGGTTTAGCCTATATTCCTGAAGATCGTATGGGTGATGGAACCGCTTCTGAATTGCCGATCACCGATAATATCATTTCGACATATTTTGACAGAGCGGATATCAACGGAAAAGTATTGATGAATACCGATGCTATCGAAAAGAAATCTGATGAATTAATCGAAACCTTTGCGGTAAGATGTAAAGATAATAAGGCATCAATTTCTTCATTATCAGGTGGAAATATTCAAAAGGTTGTTGTTGCCAGAGAATATGAAACAAAACCTACTGTAATGGTAGCTGAACAGCCAACTCATGGTATCGATATCGGTTCAGCTGAATTCGTTCACCATAAACTTATTGAACTTCGCAACAACGGTTCCGCCGTTCTACTGGTCAGTGCCGACTTAAACGAAGTTATGGACTTATCAGATCGCATTATTGTTATGTATGAAGGCCACATTGCCGGGTACTTCAAAGATGCTAATAGCGTAACTGATCATCAATTAGGTATGTATATGTTAGGTGCAAGTAGACAAACTGCCCAGGAGATAGAAGGAGCTTTAAATGACTAAGAAAAAATTATCATTTGACAAAAAGAATCTTTCAATCACAAATGAAAGAGTATTCTCGGCGGTAAAGATACTTTTATCAATACTTATCGCCTTGGTTATTACATTTATTGTTTTGTGCTTCATTTCGGATAAGCCTGTCAATGCGATTGTTACTATCTTGTTTGGTCCATTAAAGAAAGCAAGATATATGGGTATCGTTATTGAAAAGACAATTCCTTATGCTTTCGCCGGTTTGGCAGCCTGCTTACTGTTTAAGGCCGGTTTCTTCAACTTGGGTTGTGAAGGTATCTTCATCATTTCCGGTGTATCGGTTGCCGCAGTTGCGATTAACGAAAAACTGGCAATTGCCGGTTTACAGCCGATATTGTGTATTTTGGCAGCCGGAATTACTGGTGGTATTCTGATGTTGATTCCTGCTTTTTTGAAAGCTAAATTCAATACAAATGAAATGGTATTATCATTGATGTTGAACTCTTTGTATGCCGGCTTAGCTGCTTACTTAGTTAGAACATTTATGTTAACAACCACAACATCTACAGTAGGTTCAAAGAATTATATGCCTACTGCTCAGATTGGTTATATCTTTGAGAAATTTCACATCTCGGCTTGTTTCTTCTTGTTGATTGCGGTTACGATTATTTTGGAAATCGTTATGAACAAGACAAAGCTTGGTTATCAGATCAGATTATCAGGTTCAAACAAGAAATTTGCCGAATATTCGGGTATTAACTCATTCAAACTATCAATGATAGTTAACTTCTTAGCCGGAATGTTAGCCGGTGTTGGTTCTGCCTGTCACTTATTGACTCAGACAACCTTCTATATTCCTTCAGTATCAGTTGTTGGTATCGGTTTCTCAGGCTTACTGATGAGTATGCTTGGTAAAAACGATCCAATTGCTACTGTTATTGCTACTTTCTTTATTCAGTATTTACAAGAAGGTGCTTCCGTACTGTATTATACAGACAAGTCAGTACCATCTGAAATCATTGCAGTTGTTGTCGGTGTAGTTGTATTGTTAATTTCATCGCAACACTTCCTAAGAAAATATCGTGAGAAAAAACTATTAAAGGAGGGCTTAGCAGAACATGACTAGTATTTTAAAAGGTATCTTTACATTAAGTTTCTTATTAGTAGTTATTCGTTTATCTACCCCAATCTTATTTGCCGGTATGTCATCATTTGCCGCTGCAACTACTGGAATCGGTAATATCGGTGTTGAAGCAATTATGACAATGTCAGCATTGTTTGCGGTATTAGGCTCTTACTGGACTCAAAGTGCTTTGCTTGGTTTACTGATCGGTATGGCTGTTGGTGTCTTAATGGCATTGATGATTGCTTTCTTCTCAATGCGTCTGGGGGCTAACCCTACTTTAGTCGGTATCGCTTTGAATACATTTGCTGATTCACTGGCTATCTTTATCCTGTACTTATTTACCGGTGATAAGGGTTCCAGCGCTTCTCTGGCAGTTAAAACAATGGGAACAATCACTATTCCGATTATCAAGGATATTCCAGTTTTAGGCCAGATTTTATCCGGTCAGCATGTCTTAACATATGTATGCTGGATTTGCTTAATTGTCTTTGGAATTCTGGTATTCAAAACTCCTTTAGGTTTAAGAATGCGTTCATGTGGTTTAAATCCTGATGCTGCTAAAACAGCCGGTATTAATGTTCAAAGACTTCAAGTATTATCATTAGTATTTTCCGGTATCTTCGCTTCTCTTGGTGGAGCCTTCCTGTCATTAAACTATTTGTTAATCTTCTCAAAACAGATGGTTTCAGGTATGGGATGGATGGGTATTGCTGCTAATGGTATTGCCAGCGGAAATTACCTCTTGCTGATTGTCGGATGTTTAATCTTCGGTATCTTCAGAGCAGTATCAATCGTATTTGCTACTTCATCTTCATTCCCTTCAGATTTGTTAACAGCTGTTCCGTATGTTGCAGTTATTGTTGTAATTGTTACGGTTTCAATTGTTAATTATCTAAAGGTTAAAAAAGGAAACGTTAATGAACAATAAGAGGTGTTTTCACCTCTTTTTTAAAAAAGGAGTTTTTAAAAAATGAAAAGAAAAATAATTATCGACTGCGATCCGGGTCACGATGATGTAATGGCGATTCTGACTGCTCATTATAATAAAGATTATTTTGAGATTTTGGGAATAACCACGGTGGCAGGTAATCAGACCTTAGAAAAAGTAACCGATAATATCTTAAAAGTTCAGGATTACTGCAATATGAGCTATCCTGTCAGTATGGGATATGCCAGTCCGATTCTTTTGGAAAGCGAACCTCAGCCACTGGCTCATGGAGAAAGCGGATTAGACGGGTTTACTTTTCCCGCTGTCGTTAGTAAGCCAACAAATCTGCACGCTTTGGATTTCTTTAGAGAATGTTTACAGGCAAATGATGAGGTTACCATTGTAGCTTTGGGACCTTTAACCAATGTGGCAATGTTTGTTAAAACCTATCCGCATTTAGCTAAAAAAATTAAAGAAGTTGTTTTAATGGGCGGATCAATTGATTCAGGTAATATTCTTCCTTGCAGCGAATTTAATATTTATCATGATCCTCATGCAGCTTATATTTTATATAACAGTGATGTTAAAATTGTTATGGCTCCGATTGAGGCCTGCTACAGCGGACGAATTTATTTGAAAGAATTGGCGAAATTTAAAAAAGCCGGAAAATTATATGCGATGGTTGACGGTTTGATGACTTTTTACAGCCATTATGCCGTTGAGAGAAACTGGGATTCGACTTCTATCTTTGATTTATTGCCAATTGTTTATTTGATGCATCCGCAATATTTCCAAACCAAGGAAATGTATGTCAATATTGAAGTTGATGGGAAATATACCAGAGGTATGACGGTTTGCGATAAGACCGGCAGTAAGATCAATAAAAATACCACCACAGTAATGATTTCAGTGGATCGGGATAAATATATTAACGAATTATTTGTTGCCATAGATGGTCTGAATAATCAATTATCATAATATTAGGCATTTTTCTTTACCAAAAGGCTTAAAAAATATTAAAATATAAATAGTAAAATTGGGAGGAATTAACAATGAGTCGTGTTATGGACATTATTAAAGATGAGACTTTGACATATCAGCAGCAGCTTCTGCAATTGGCTAGATATGCTGAAAACACAGAAGGTCCATTCTTACAATCTGAAGAATATCAAAAAGCATTCGCTAAGGGGATATTGTGTGATTTAGGCGAAGGGATGGCTCCGTATCGTCCGAGATATATTGCCCCTGATTACGGACTGCTAATGGAAAAAGGATGCAAATTCTTGGAATTAGATCCGCCAAAGGATTTGCTTGAAGCAACCAATGCTTTGTTAATTATGTATAAGCATGTTCCGTCAATTACTTCATTCCCGGTATATTTAGGTAACTTGGATACCTTGCTGGAACCGTTTGTTGTAAAGATGGATCGTGAGCAAGCTAAGAAAATCTTAAAAATGTTCTTATTGCACATTGATAAGACTTTGGTCGATTCTTTTGTTCATGCTGATTTAGGTCCGCATGATTCTCTGACCGGCCGAATTATTTTGGAATTAACTGAAGAGATGCAGTTGGCAATGCCGAATTTGACTTTAAAATATGACAGTGAAATTACTCCTGATGAATATGCATTACAGGCTGTTAAATGTATGTTAAAGACCAGCAAACCTTCATTTGCCAATCATAAGATGTTTGTTGAGGAATGGGGTCCGGACTATGTAATCGCTTCTTGTTATAACGGTTTAAAATTGGCTGGTGGCGGCTATACACTTCCGAGAGTCAGAATGTATGAACTGTCAAAGGAAGCAACTTCAGTGGCTGATTTCAAAGAGAGAGTATTACCATATTATACTCAATTAATGTTGGAATTTATGGACAATAGAATTCGCTTTATCGTGGAAGAAAGCAATTTCTTTAAATCTAATTTTTTGGTTAAAGAAGGATTTGTTAAACGGGAAAACTTTACCGGTATGTTCGGTTTGGTAGGACTTGGCGAATGTTGTAATAACCTGTTGGGCATTACTGACAAGATGAAAGGTTACGGTCACAATAAAGAGGCTGATGATTTAGGTGTTGAAATTATGGAGGAATTATCTTCATTAATCGCTGCTCATAAAGGATTATATTGCGAATCTACCAATAATCAATATCGTTTACATGCCCAGGTAGGAATCGACAGCGATGGCAGAGAAAATTCTCCGGGAGCAAGAATTTCTATTGGTGCTGAACCTGATTTGATGGATCATATCCTGCATTCATGTCGTTTCCATAAATACTTCCCAACCGGAATCGGTGATATCTTCAAATTTGAAGAAACCTGGTATAATACACCGGAATCATTATTAGATATTATTAAAGGCGCTTTAGCTAATGAAATGAGATATTTCTCAGGTTATCTGGCAAATAATGATGTTGTCAGAGTAACCGGCTATTTAGTTAAGAAGAGTGAACTGGCTAAACTGGATAAAGGCGAAGCATCATTAAATCAGTGTACGGTATTCGGACAGGGTGCTCGTAACACTTCTGACGCTTTAGACCGTAAAATCGAAAAATATGATCAAAGCGCCGGTAAATAAAATAATTTCTTTTTCAAATGTTGACGGTCCTGGTAACAGGACCTCTATCTTTTTTCAATCTTGTCCTTTTCATTGCTTATATTGCCATAACCCTGAAACAATCAATTACTGTATTAATTGCGGTCAATGCGTTCAGACCTGTCCGGTTTCAGCTTTAAGTATGGTTGATTCCAAAGTCGTTTGGGATAAAGATAAATGTGTCGGTTGTGATACTTGTATTAAAACCTGCCCGAATTTAGCTTCACCGAAAATCAGTTATATGAGCGTTGAGGAGGTAATGCAGCAGGTTAGAAAGGCGAAACCTTTTATTAAAGGAATAACTGTTTCTGGCGGGGAATGTACCAATCAGCAGCAGTTTTTAGTGGAGTTGTTTAAGGAAGTCCGTAAATTGGATTTAACCACCTTTATGGATTCCAACGGTTGTCGCTTATACAGCGAAATGGCTGAGCTGATGGCTCTAACCGATAAGGTAATGCTGGATGTAAAGGCCTTTGATAATGACTATCATAAATTGATTACCGGATGCGGTAATGAGATTGTTTTACAGAATTTAGATTATCTGTTAAAACACGATCAGATTTATGAGGTTAGAACGGTCTTATTGAATGATCACCTCCAGAATATAAATACCGTAACCAATATCAGTAAGATTATTAAAGATAAATGTATCTATAAACTGATTAAGTATCGTCCTTTTGGCGTGAGAGAAGAAGGACTGAAATTCTGCGGCCGATCAATCGTATCGGATGAAGAAATTGAACAAATGCAGAAGATTGCCATTGAAAACGGCGCAACAAAAGTTAAAATAGTATAAAGAAGAGTAATCTTCTTTTTATCAATAGGAGGAAATAAGATGAGCGAATATAAAAGTTTTGATTTATTGGAAAAATTATATTTTGTCAGAACTGCCGGAAGTCAGCAAGACAAAAAAGCGGCAGACATTTTAGCTAACGAGTGTAAAAAGTTCACTGATGATGTTGTCCTGGAAGAATTTGAGATTGACGGCTATGAAATTCATAAAGCCCAATTATCTTTTCATGAGCCGGAAATGAGTTTTGAATGTGCTGGAGTAGGTTTGTCTTCTTCTACCGGAGAAGAGGGTATCACTGCTGATTTCTGTTACCTGTCAAGTGAAGCAGATGTTGAACTCAGTGATATTGAAGGGAAAATCTGTCTTGTCATCGGAAAACTGGTTAAGGTTTCAATGTATAAGAAAATATTTGCCAAGAAAGCCGCTGGTTTGATTTTAACTACCGGAAGTGTCTATGACAGCAATCAGGATACAGACCTTGATCCGTATATGTATCGTGATAAACATTATAAAATCGGTAAAATCCCGGCAGTATGTATCAGCAATCACGATGCTGAACAGCTGTTAAGAGCAATGCCGAAAAAAGCTACTTTGACAGTCATTCAAACCGAAAAAGTCAACAAAACCAACAATGTTGTCGCTACAATCAAAGGCACTGGCAAGCCGGATGAAGTAGTGGCATTTACCGCTCATTATGATTCGGTAGATTTTTCTAAAGGAGCTTACGATAATGCGACCGGATGTATTTGCATCATGCAGCTGTTATCATATTTTAGCCAGCATAAACCAAGCCGAACATTGAAATTCATCTTCTGCGGCGCTGAAGAAATGGGCTTGTTGGGTTCAAAAGCCTATGTTGAAAAGCATGAAGAGCAACTGAGCCAGTATTGTCTAAATATCAATGTCGATATGGTGGCTGTTACTATCGGTTATGATATTGCCTGTGCAACCAGCGGTATGGATTTAGTCAATTATATCAATTATGAAGGAAAAATTAACGGATTTGCGATTATGGCAAAACAGGGCGTTTATTCTTCCGATTCAACTCCATTTGCGGATAAGGGAGTTCCGGCGGTTTCCTTTGCCCGAATTGCGCCTAACGGTGGTGCAGTAATTCATTCGAAAAAAGACGTTATTGATTTTTTGAGTGAAGCTAATTATTATAGTACTTGTGATTTTATAACTAAATTTGCCGAAAGACTGATTAATTCGGCATGCTTCCCGGTAAAAAGAGAAATTCCAGAGAATATGAAGGAAGAACTGGATTATTACAACGGCAGAAAGGAAAGAAAGAATTAGAATAAGAGGATTAGTATGTTATTAAAAATTATTGCGGTTATTGCGTTATTATTAACATTATTTGTTGTGGTTGTCATCACGCCAAGCAATAAAGACGGTAAATTGAACAAATTTTTCCAGGCAGTACATGACTTCTTTAATTTTAAGAAGATGTATCTTACCTTGGTAATTAAGTTTGTTTACATCTTTTTGAACTTTTTTGCGGTACTGGTTGGAATTAGATTATTATTTGGTGTCAAATATTACGGTCACTATGTTTCTACTTTCTGGCATGGCTTATTCTTAATTGTGGTTTCTCCGCTTCTTTTAAGACTGATTTACGAGTTTATTTTATTAATCATTACAGCGGCCCAGTCTATAATCCAGATTAGAGATAAAATGTTAAAGAAAGAAACCGAGAAATTAAATGATGATTTTGATAAAGCTCTAAATGCGACTGAGGATTTCTCAGAGAAAGTAATCAACAAAGCCAAGGAATTATCACAAGATGCTTTGCAGGCGGCCGGTAATAAAATCGATGAAATGAAGCAGGCTAAAAAGCAGGATGATGAAACCGGTCAAAAGCCAGAAGAAAACAATCAACAGTAACAATAGAAAGGGAACAAACTTCCCTTTTTTTGTTATAATTAGGATAATAAAGGGGAATATTATGAACACAGCTAAAATTGATTTACATTTACATTTAGACGGTTCAATCGATATTGATTGGGCTTATCAAATCGCAAAATCAGAAAATAATTACCAGTTTGATTTCGACAGTTATTACCAAAGCATGTATCCTCCTTTCGTTAACAGAAAGGAAAGCATCAAAAAATTTGATTTAACTTGTGCGGTTCTGCAAAGTGAACAGGCCCTAGTGGAAAGCAGCTATCGTTTAGGTAAAAGACTGGCGGAAAGCGGGATGATTTACGCTGAAATCCGCTTTGCTTCCCAACAACACTGCCAAAAAGGGCTGACTCAGAAACAGGCGGTTCAGGCGGTATGTCAGGGTTTGAAACAGGTTGAGAAACAGTATCCTGATATTGATTTAAAAGTGATTGACTGTTTAATGCATAAGGGTGACAGTGCATTGGTCAATGATCGGGAAAATCGTGAAACGATCGAGGTTGTCAAAGAATTGATGGCCGAAAAAGTGGTTGTTGGGTTAGATTTGGCAGGTTATGAAAACAATTGTGATTTGCGCCAATACGAATATCTGTTTAAACTGGCTAAAGAGTATAATATTCCTTACACAATTCACGCCGGGGAGATGGGTAATGGCGAAAATGTGGTAACCGCTTTATCATTTCAACCGGACAGAATCGGTCATGGGGTAAACTGCGTTAATGACAATCGCTGGTTTCAAGCAGCCAAGGATAGCGGCAAGGTCTTTGAAGTGTGTCTCAGCAGTAATTGCAAGGCTTATGAGTATATTACCCATCCGGTCAGAAAAATGATTGACGGCGGTGTTAAGGTGGCTGTTTGTTGCGATAATATGATGTTTTCCAGAACATTTATGCAAAGAGAGCACCAGCTGTTGAAAGATATGGGAGTAAGTGAGAAAACCCTAATGCAATGTAACTACAATGCGGTTGACGGAGCTTTTTGTGATGAGCAAATCAAAGAAAAATTAAGATATAAATTAAAGAAAATGGAGATATAAAGATGATTAGTTCGCAAGTATATGATTTCACTTTTGCCGATGGCTTAAATCAGAAGGTTCAAAAAGTCACTCTCGACAGTTTTAACCAACTGCAGTTTTTACAGCCAAAATATGATCCTAATTCCTTTGAAGCTATTTGTCATTTATATAGCCAGTTTTTTATTCAAAAATTCAGCTTTATTTGCGGCTGGCTGATTGTTTATACCATCAGCGATGATATCGTTTTACCTCAAAGCTTTTATCATGACGGCAATTCGACCTTTTTCGACAAATTGTCATGTTTGAACAAGCGATTTCGTCAAACGATAAAATTAAAAAATGACCGGCTGATTTTTGCCGATCAAGAAGTGGAAGCCCTGTTCAATCAGCTGCTGGATAATAAGCAGTTGCAGATTATTAAGGGGCAAAGAAAATCACTGACCTTTTTGCCGGTAAGTGATCATTTCGGTTATTTGTCTTCGCATCTTGATGATTATCAATTGTTGGTTAACAGTCACTTTTTTGTTATGCTCCATTTTGATTGTGACAGCTGTTTTGACAGTGTATCGACCCCGGTCGGTCTGATGGTAAAAGATGGCAATATTCTTTCGCCGAATCTTTATGATCGGGAATGTCTGTTGGTTAAAAACAATAAGGTATCGATTGAAAAAATCAGTTTGAGTCAATTAAAGATTGAAATAGATGGCCAAGTTTACCAGGACAAGCTTAACTGTCAGCTGTGTCAAAGAGATAAATATCGTCGAACTAAAAAAGGCGGCTTTGATCTTATCGTTGTAAACGATAAAGTTTTAGCCTGCCGTAAAAACGGGGGCAGTGAAGTACCGGAAAGCGGCTATGTTATTAAACTCGATAAAGAAATATCCCTCAAGGATAATACAGTCAGATATCATGGTTTGGAAGATGTCAGTTTTGGCATTTCGGTTGGTAACAGCACTGTCATAAATGGAGTGGTAACAGACAAATTTATTTCGCCGTTTCATAAGATGCTTAAACCGTTTGAAAATGCTTTTGTCCCGGCTGTTTATCCGACTAACTTTGCTAAAGACAGAGCTCCCCGTATTGTTCTTGGCGCAGATAAGGACGGTAAACCGTTACTTTTGTGGTTTGAGGGAGCAGGAAAATACGGTTATGACAAGCAAAGGGATAGCTGTGGCGCATCATTAAAAGAAGTCGGGGATGTTTGCCAAAAGTTGGGTATGTATAACGGTATTAATCTTGATGGGGGCGGTTCCGCTCAAATCCTTTTACATAAAAAGCGTTGTTTGAAAATATCCGACCGCAATAGCACAACCTTTTTGGAAGAAGAAAGAGCAATTCCAATCGGGCTGGCAGTTAAATAATCAGTCGGCATTTTCCATTTCGATTACTTTTCTGAACTGTGTTTCGTAAAGCTGTTTATAGACGCCGTTAGCCTGTAATAATTCTTGATGCTGACCCTGTTCAACAATCTTGCCTTCAGAGATAACTAAGATCTTATCGGCCTTTAAGATAGTTGAAAGTCGATGAGCGATAATGATACAGGTCCTATTTTGCATTACCTTTTCCAGTGAGTCCTGAATCAAATTTTCGCTGATTGAATCCAAGGCACTGGTTGCTTCATCTAAAATCAAGATTTTAGGATTTTTCAAAATAACTCGGGCTAATGAAAGCCGCTGCTTTTCTCCACCGGAAAGCTTTAAGCCTCTGTTGCCGACTTGGCTGTTATAGCCATGGGCAAATGAAGTAATAGCATCGTGAATATTAGCGATCTTACAAGCTTCGATTATTTCATCCATGGTCGCCTTTTCCTTGGCAAATAATAGATTTTCTTTGATAGTGCCGTTAAAGAGATAGGCTTCCTGAGTTACCATACCGATATTACTTCTCAAATAGCCCAGTTCAATTTCTCTGATATCGGTACCGTTAATTGTTATACTGCCTTCATTTACATCATATAGACGAGCCAATAAATTAACAATTGTACTTTTGCCGCAGCCTGACGGACCGACAATTGCGTAGGTTTTGCCGCTTGGCACTTCAAAGGAAAGGTCTTTGATTAGGCTGACATCTTTTTGATACTGGAATGTAACCTTGTTGTATTTGATATCGGT
>JBJFHD010000012.1:0-1665 GCA_051893335.1 Erysipelotrichaceae bacterium
AAGAAAGAAACGCTCAAACCTTGTTGATTGGCAAAAGATAAAAATAGAAGCATACTTTAAGACCCAGCCGCAAATAAAGATTTTATATGACATAACGCAGGAATTAATGGATTTAATGAATGAAAAGATGTGGTTCTACGTCAATAATTGGGGCAAAGGCAGTTTCCAAAGATTATAATTTATATTACAATCGGTTCCCACAAACCATAATAGGAGAACTGCCGATGCCGATATCTAAGATACTAACAAATGACGCCAACATCAAGATAAAAGAAATAATCAGCGGAAAAGAACTCATTATAGAATGTGAAGATGAGGGAGAACATTATTGTCCTTATTGCGGAAGTTTTGATTTGCGCTGTAAAGACAGTTATACACGCAACATCAAGAACATCAGTATAGGGTTAAACACCACAATTTTACGAATTAAGACGCACAAATATGTTTGTAAAGATTGCGGACGCTATTTTTGCAGCCGCCCACGAGGATTATTAAAGCATCAGCGGAGTATGGAAAATTTCAAGAAAGAGGTGTTTCATAAGCACTGTGAAGGCGTATCCAAGAAAGATTTGAGCCGCGATTTGAGCATTAGCGATTCGACGGTTGAGAGATATTTTCAATATTTTTATAAACGCAAAAACAAAGAGTTATACAATCGTTGTCCGATGGTGTTGGGGATAGACGAGCATTACTTTTCAAAGAAGAAACGCTACGCGACAACCTTTGTGAACTTAAGCAAACATAAGGTGTTTGATGTTGCGTTAGGCAGAAGTGAGAAAGAACTTATACCGTATTTACAAAAGCTTAAAGGCAAAGACAAGGTTCGGGTAATAGTGATGGATTTAAGCTCAAATTATCGCTCCATTGCCAAGAAATACTTTCCGAATGCGATGATAGTCAGTGACAGGTTTCATGTGGTTAAACTGGTGCTGGACTGCTTTATCAAAACGGCATACAGCTTGGACAAGGACTTAAAGAAACACTTTGGCTTGGGAAGATTATTGCGTAAAAAACAAGCCGATTTAACAGCAAAACAACAATTAAAAATAAAAGAATATCTTGCAACACAACCGTCAATAGAGATTTTATACAAAATAACCCAAGAGCTTATGAGTTTAATGAACGAGAAAATGTGCAAATACAAGGATTGCAAACAACGATTAGTGCCAAAGTTATTGAGATTCATTGAGTTGTTAAAAGAATGCGGATTTGAATTGTTCAGAAAATTAGGAAAAACAATGGAATATTGGCAGGAGGAAATAGGAAGAATGTTCAGATTTACCAGAAGTAACGGAATAACCGAGGGTTTCCACCGAAAAATGAAACTGATACAACGACGAGCGTATGGATTTAGAAATTTTGAAAATTATCGCTTGCGTGTCAGAATTTTATGTGCTTAACTTGTTAAATAACTGGGTGAACTGATGACTAATATTTTTTATAATTTTTTACCTCTGCCCCCAACTTTGACGATGAGCCTCTAAACAACGACATGCCACAAATTCTGCCGCAATTAAAGCATAGTCTCTGAAACATTGGCGTATAAATGTAAAAAATACAAAAAAAGCCTGCTTTACAGCAGGCTCAAACTGGCGGAGTGTACAGGACTCGAACCTGTGCATCCTTATTCGGGATGACGGATTAGCAATCCGCTGCATTACCACT
>JBJFHD010000013.1:0-7196 GCA_051893335.1 Erysipelotrichaceae bacterium
CCCTAATTAAGCTAGTTAAAAACAGCACTTATTATGTAAACGAATACAGATATTTTTAAGTTGACGCTTAATCCATATAATTACATACTTCTACGTGCTTCCTTATCCTCACTCAACTTATTCTTACCTAAATTAGTAGTTAAAGTATCAGCAGTATATTTAAATTTGCTGTTCAGCAAGCTATTCTCTACATCAATACTTGCTGATTTAACTTGCAACAAGTCCGCCATAGTTTCAAAAAGCAAGTCATTGGTAAAGAATTTATTTTTATTATTTTTATAAACAGCTACTGCCTCAGGATAAAGCTGTTTATACTCATCCGAAACATAGACAAACAACGGTACTTGCAAAAATTTAAAACCACTTTGGTCTGGATGACGCTTACGGTATGGATCCCCACCATGGTCGCTAAAATAGAGCATAGCTTGCAAATTTAAATTGGAAGAAGCATATTGATAAATCTCTTTTAAAACATGATCAGTATAAGCTAAGCTATCATCATAGTTTTTTACCATATCGAACTCGTTAGGCTTACTAAACTTGGCAAAGGCCTGGGGATAACGATTAATGCAATCCTCATGGCTGCCCATAAAGTGCAGCACCACAAAATTATTTTTAGTAGGGTCAACCTTTTTAAGATAATTTAATAAATCTCCATCATATTGAGGCTTACCATTCAAGGCCTTATCCTCGCACAACCATTGAGCATGGTCCGCGGTTTTGGCAACCAAAGTAATGGGAGTATCCGCATCGCTAACATAGCCTTGATTGCTAAACCAATAGGTTTCATAGCCAGCCTTTTTAGCAATATCAATTATGGTTAAGCTTTGATTGAACTCTTTATTATTATACTGATTCTTTTCCGTTAAAGCGCGTTCCAAAGCAGGAACAGTTTGACCCCAGCTGGCATAAGCATGAGGAAATAGGATGAAATTATCATTATGCTTCATGGAACGCAGCCAAGGAGTATTATCATTTGGAGTATCACTATAAGCGCTCATATAATAAGCAGAAGCAGACTCACCAATTACCATAATAATTGTAGATGGTTTGGAAAATTGTGGGGTGACCGGTGCTACATCTAAGGATGCATAATTTTTCTCATGGTACGCCTTAAACTTATTGGTCTTATCAAAATATTCCTTGGCAAAAACGTAGGTTTCCATAACGCCAGTATTCTTAAACATTTTACTGCCATAGCCAATGGTTGCAACCAAAACTACCAAAATGCAAGCCAAACTTTTTTTGCCAAAATAAACGTCTATATTCGCATAATCGCCAATATTTTGAATGGCATTTAACCTTACAAAGACAAAATATAGGACACATAACAGCACAGCTATGGCGAGAACTCCACTGTAGCCAAAATTCAAAAGGATGAATTCCTTTGCTTCTGCCGGATTTGTTTGCAGCAAAGCAATAGAAGCTGCTTCTGTAATAGGGTATTTATAATTAGCAAAATAGCCTAGCTGTAATAAGGGAATGAGCAAGGCTACAATGTGCAGTAAAGCAAAAGCATATCTAAAGCCAGACTTATCCAGCCATTTATTCAACCTTAACAATAACAAACGCAAGCAAACAGAAAATGCAAAAAAGTACGCACCAAAGGATTGGTCAAAATGCTTATCAATAAAAGTTAAAGTGCTATGAAAAGTTGTCCAATAGCATAAGGGGTACACCAATACCCACAAAATGCCTACCAAAACGTGCGGCAACAACGCTTTAACCCTTAGTCCAGCTTGCTGCCAAGCTGTTACGGACAAAGCTACGGTCAATGCGCAGGGAATATACCGCCGCATCTGCAAAAAGAGAGTGCTAGGCCTAATTCCCACGGAAGTCAAATAATATACTGCAACGAGAAAAATGTATGCTATCACTAAAGATGCCCAAAATATTTTATGCTTGCGTAAAAAGCTCATATATTAAAGTCATGCTCCTTAAAACTATTTCTTGCTTTGTAACTCGTAAAGCTTTAAATATTTCATCATAGTATAGATAAAATGCTGTAAGCTAGAATAAAGTCCACTCCAGCCATCAATGAAGCCAAGCTGAATTATATATGACCTTAGAAAGCCATAAAAGGAGTGCCCAAAACAAGCACCTAGAGAAGTCCTTTTACCCTTGGCAAAGCTATCCTCAGCCCAAATTGTGGTGTATTTGCCTGCTTTATCCCACCATTGCTGCCAAGAATTGTACGTATAATGCTCAATAAAGCCAGCTAATCTTTCTTTTGGCAAATTGCAAACAGGCCTTTCATGAACCTTATTCTCCCAGTGTACTGCTTTTGTAGGGAACAATCGTAGCACTTCATCTGGCTTAAAAATACCGTGCTTATATTCAAAGCCAAAAGCATGGATTTTACGCATAATGCTATACTGCTTTGCAACATCACTACTTATGGCATTCTTTATAGCATCACACAGTTTATCATCCAAGCGCTCATCTGCATCTAAATACAAAACCCATTCATTATCTACATGCTGTAAGGCAAAGTTGCGCTGGGCACTAAAATCATTATCCCATGCTCTGTAAACAACTTTAGCGCCATTTGCTTCTGCTAAGGCCACTGTATTATCGGTGCTACCAGAGTCTACAACTAACACATGGGGACTAACACATTGAGCACAATTTATTACATCAACTATATTCAATTCCTCATTTTTTACAAGAACTACAACTGTTAGCCCAAACATCTTCCAAAACTCCATATCATTTTTAATTATAATTATAGTACATTGAGATAAATATAGCAATAAATACTATTCTGTTAACGACTATCCAAATCTAACCTGCTTGAATTTTTCGCACCATCGTGATAAAATTAAGATAATTTTAAGTTTTGTTTACGATAGACGAGTAGGGGTGCTCAATGCTTTCTAGACAGGTTATTAATCTAAATAAAGACCACATCCTCGGTGTTGGTTATCACAAAACCACATATTCACATCCATACGACAGTAGTTTATGCATTAAAGTTCCCTTTTTTCAGGATGACATTGATTTAAAAAGAGAACTATCCTATCGAAAAGTGAGAGAAAAAAGAGGACAAACTTCTCTTCTTTTGCCAGCTTACCACGGAACAACTCTGACTAACAAGGGGCTAGGCTACGTTTTCGAAAGAATACATGACTATAATGGCAAGAACAGTCTTTCTTTAAAAGAGTTCCTGGAGCTCTATCAGAAGGAGTGTGGCAATGCTGCCTTTATTGACATGCTTCGCAAGATGCTAGCAAACTTAAAGCAAACCTGGTTTGCAGAAAAAATAGTCACTTCTGACACAGACCCTGTCAATTTTATGGTGCAGGAAACAGCTCCCGCCCAATATGTTATCAGAATAGTCGATAATATTGGCACCCCAGTTTTAATTCCTTTGGCTTTCTATTTCGACTTTATCGCTGAAAGACGTATCAAAAAGTATTGGACAAGTTTTCTAAAAAAACTTGATACACTGCTTCCTTTACAAATAGCCTCACAAGACATTTTCAGAGATTTATACTAACTGCAAATAATCATATATGACGTTGTCTCTTCTTATTTCTTTCTAACATGTGCGAGATAGGGAGACAACGCCTTATTTTTATAAATTATTACCTCTTTGTACTCGCCATGCAACAACGTTACGAGCGGCATTAATCTTTTTATTCATAGGTTTATTGTGAAACTTATTCTGGATGTAAATGTTTTTTTCATCAGCAATCAGCCTATGATTAAAAACAAAGTCATTTTTTGTAAAAAGATTAGGCATAGCAGCACTATATTTAAATCCTGTCTCACCCAAAACCTCAGCCAAAGTACCTGCAATCTGAATATGACAACCAAAGGATTTTTCATCAAACCAGCCTCTATTTACTCCTTGTCCGTAAAAAAAACAAGGTATTGCTGAGGTCGTTTTTACGTCCTGTTCAATAGCAAAGTTAAAACGTTCAGAATGATCCCCTGTAATGATATATAAACTATCCGGGTGCTTTTTTTCTGTCTTCTGAACGAACTCACCCATAGTTTTATCGGCATACCAAATATGTCCTAATTCAGTTAATGTTTCTTCATCCTTTCTTATATCAGTTGTTAGCTTTGCACGCACCTCTGCTCTAGGAAAGCCCATTCTATCAATGTCTAAAGTATATGGTGGATGATTGCTAGTAGTCAAAACCATATGGAAGACCTTTTCTCCAACCTGTTCCTTGTCCATATATTCCTCAACTTTTTGTAGCAAAACTTCATCTGAGCAACCCCAAGCATTTCCATCAACATTGCCAAATTCATCTGCACAGTGGAATTCATCAAAGCTTTGGGCCATAACAAAATTCTTTAAATTTTGCCAACCTGGAAAGCCTCCATACCAAAAAACAGTTTTGTAGCCCAATTGCTGCATGATGTAGCCAATGCCTGTAGCGTATTTCTCTTTCATGCTTAACGGCTGATAGTTTTCGTAAAGTCCGGTGTCGGGCAAACCTGTCAAAAGACCATTGACAGCCGAAATAGTACCGCTGCCGTGAGCTAACATAGTACTAATAGATGCACCATACTCAGAATTCTGCAATTTGAGCATGTTATTTACCAATCCTAAATTCTTAAACTTAGGCAAAAATGGCCACTGACCAAAGCTTTCTCCTACTATCAGCACCACATTTTGCGGTTGCTTGGACAATTTAGGTTTATTTACAGTGCGCAAAAAAGCTTCATCAATAGTTTTAGCATTTGGATTACCGCCAGCTAGCGCTATTCTTTTGCGCAACTCCTGCTCAGGTATATTAATATTATTAATCTTGGCAAGCTTTTTCATTGACTCCCGCACACGATAAAGAGCCTGTCCATCATCCAAGATAGCCTCATTGAGCAAATTAGATTTTAGGCGGGCAGCACTTTCCCAATTTATGGAATTGGCATAATTTAGTGCTCCACCATAACGCACAAATACCCAAAATACAGCAGTAAATATAATTGAGGCTACCGCTACAATATACTTATGCTTACATTGAACATACTTTAGAACAGGAGTACTCTTCTGCAGCTTTACAAAAATAGCAGCTAATACGATGCCTATAACAACAGCCACCGGCAACCGCCACAATAGTTGATATTCCTCGATAGCTGTGACAAGAATGGCTTTGACATCGTCATGAACACCATTGATAAGCATCATATTAAATGCAGCATTGAATATTTTGTAGTAAGGTATACGCGCCATGAAGCAAATGGAGAAAAATACTAAAGCCATTCCGTGCCAAATGTTTCTGATGCATATAGCTGGCCACTTAGAGAAAATAATATTGGGCAACGAGGCCAAGACGAAGCCAATAAGGCATACTATGCCTGCTGTTTTAAGGCTCAAACGAAAGCCTAAAAACAAGGCCATAGGCACATCTGCATAATTGCCATTTAACTGACCGCTGTATATCCAAATAAAAGCAATTCTAAAAACTGTAAAGACTAAGCACCAATATAAAAATGCCTTTAAATCCTGTTGTAAATTCTCAAAAAAACGAGCAAAAAACTGCATTATAAAGAAATATCCTCTCTGGCTAAAAGCCATTCTGTATCACTTTTTGACAGGTGTGTAAACGAATTTGACAGTTTTTTATTATATTATACCACTTTTTAAGTTATTAAGGCTACAGTTTTGAATAAATAGGCAAGAACAACATACACCTTTCCACAACATGCAGCAAACCAATCTCGGTAAGGCATCCGTTAAAGTAGTAGTTTAAACTGTATAACCACTATATTTACAAGATTCAGATTGCATACGATTGATAAAAGTGATAAAATAAAGGGTAAAAAAGAGGAAAGGAGACTAGTCCAGATGTTTTTAAATAAAGAGACATATATCAAACTAACAGAAGATAGTTCTCTCATTGAAGGGTTTACTGCCAACTGCGCTGGTGCTATTTCCTACGATTTGCGTATAGATTACGTTTTTGAAAACACACCTGAACATAAGCAGCTTGAACAATATAGTCTAAAGCCAGGGGAGACTGTCTTTATCGCCTCCAAGGAAAACCTAAATTTACCAAATAATGTTGCTGCACATATTATTGAACGTAACTCCAGCGTACGTAAAGGGCTCTCCATTGCTTCACCAGTATATATTCCTGGACATCACACAAAAGTGTTCACACGCGTGACCAATAATTCAAATGATGTTATCTTATTAAAGAAAGATAGCTCCATTGTTTCAGTTATGTTTTATAAATACGACTCTGACATTTTAGAACCCTATTCTGGTGGATACCAAGGAGAATTTGATTTTAAATCTACAGGGGTGTTTCACTCTGTTCCTACACCCGACATTATAAACCTTAATCAAGAGCTAGATGATAAGCTAAAAGATGTCAAGGATATTGAAAAAAAGATATACGATCATATAATGATCATAATGACTGTCTTTATCGCTGCCTTTAGTATAGTCAATCTAAATATTAATTTCTTAGACAAGGGGAAAACATTGTTGGATATGCTAGTGTACAATCTCACCTTTTTAGGTGGCATAGGCGTGCTAGTGACATTTATTTCGCTTATTCTCCAACATGTTTCTACCCACACAAAGTTCTTATTAGCATCCATATCATTGCTTCTATTACTTGCTGCAATGCTAGGTGCAAAATGTGTTTAATCCTGATTTAGTTTTTTATACCCATAACTCGTACAAAGTACTAACTTTCTTTGTGCGAGTTTTTTGTTTATCGGTGAAACAAAAGCATCGAATAGTAATAATTTATATCTTTTTGCGCACACAAAAACAGGGCCACCGAAGTGACCCTGTTGAGTGTCCATCTATCTAATACCTTCTTCATAAATACTGTTGTACCATACTTCTGTCTCGTTGACAGCTTTCTTAAGAGTATCAATCCCATCGTTAGCTTCATGCTATTTTTCTCCTGTAGATTTCGGCACCATTTTCTATGTCTTTGATTATGGCGTCATCATATGTTACACCTTCACAAAAATACAAAATGTCGTAATCCTGCTTAAAGGCATCGCCATATAAGAATAACGCCCTTTGAAAGTCTTTAAACTCTTTAGATTTAAGATATTTCCCCTTGGGAGAATCCCCAAAAACAGCAATATCTATGTCGGATTTATCCTGACATCTTTCTTCTAAGGCTGAGCCAAAAAGCATTATGCGCTTTATATTCTTGCAATTAGCGGCTTGCTTAACAATATTTTCAATGTATTTATGTTTAATTTCCGCAACG
>JBJFHD010000014.1:0-1653 GCA_051893335.1 Erysipelotrichaceae bacterium
AGCAAAGGTTAATGATGACGATGTATGGGACGCATTTATTGACAATGAAAACGAGGACATTTTCAACAATTTAATATCGTATATTCAAACCAAATCCCTATACCTATCTGATACAGATGTAAAGTATGGGGATTCTTTCATTACACTGTCGACCTGCGAATACACAAGAGAAAACAGCAGGTTAATAATAATTGGTGTTAAAAGTTGATTTTAGTAAAGGAAGTGTGTATAATGATTAGTAATAACAAATTAGGAAGGAGAGCTGTTATGAACTATACTTTGATGCATAAAAACATAAAAGTAATTGATTTATCCTTGGACGAGGATACGGGAACGATTGTGAAAATCGGCGAAGTATATAACTCAGCTCATCTTCCGGTCGGAACTGCAAAGGATTCGGATGTTGCCGATAGAATATTACTCAATAAATGGTGGACAGATCGCTCTATTCCGGCAAGCAGAGACGGAGTCAAAGAAGCACTCGAATTACTCCATATCAGCAGTACTAAAACGCTTTTATCAAAATGCTTTGGACTGAGCCTGTCGGATCAGTATTGGGTTAAGCCAATAAATTCGGATTTGGAATGGGAATGTGTCAATTTCTTTGATAATGATTTTTCCGAGGATATCGGTGATGTATTATTCGGCAAAGCAAAGGATACCGATAATATAAGTCTGAATGCTCCGGATAACACATCAGACGGATTTTTGAAAAAAAGATGGAAAATCATAAACGGCAAACGATGTCTGCTGAAGGCGGGCAGCTCTCCGTTTGAGCAACAGCCATTTAATGAAGCAATTGCATCCTTGATTATGGATAAGCTTAATATTGATCATGTTGACTATTCTGTTATTACAGTTGATAAAAAGCCCTACAGTGTATGTGAGGATTTTATCACAAGAGATACAGAGCTGGTCAGTGCGTGGAAGATTTTTCAAAAATATCCTAAACCAAATCACCTGTCGGTTTATCAGCATTATATTAACTGCTGTAAATCATTAGGTATTAAAGATATTGCAGAAAAAATCGACCAAATGATTGTTGTGGATTTCATTATCGCAAACGAGGACAGACACTTAAACAATTTCGGTTTAGTCAGAAACGCTGATACCTTGGAATGGATAAGTGTTGCTCCGATTTTCGATAGCGGTTCATCACTCGGCTATGATAAGGTTACACCGAATATGGATAAGCAATCATTAATTGTTTGCAAGCCGTTCAAAAAGACTCATTTTGAACAACTCAAGCTGGTAACATCGTTTGAGTGGATAGATTTTGATGCCTTGAAAAACATTGATGATGAAATATATGACATATTAAACCGTGCCGATAAATATTTAATTGATGATTTGCGAAAGCAAAAAATAGTACAATCCATAAATAACAGAATACAGTATGTTCAGGAGCTTGCACAGGCAAACAAATGGACACCGGATGACGACATTAATGATGATGTTGAGGACGATATTGCTGAGGACTACACATCACCCTTTGATATGTCAATGTAAAATAAATTAAACTTAAAGATGACTATAACTCATTTTACTGAGCTATAGTCATTTTTTATTGGAGGAAATAATGTTTAGAAAAAAACAAATTGAGCTGACAGAGGAAGAAATTGAAGAAATCAGAATAAAGGATTTCTTTGACAG
>JBJFHD010000015.1:0-7024 GCA_051893335.1 Erysipelotrichaceae bacterium
AGGTAAGGTGCCTGTCGGATAAGAGAGTACCCCAGCGAGTTATACTGATTAAATTCCCTTCAAAAGAAAGGCTGGAAAAGTGCTTTGCCTCTCAGGAATACAGGGCTATTATGTCTAAGCGTGTAGACAACGTGGACGCAAGAGCGGTTATCGTGGAGGGTGAAGATTGATTATGAAGTCGAAAATTCACCAGATTAAGATTGATTTTAACGTTACCCCTGAAATTAAACGTTACGTCTACGTTTATTTGATTGAGGGTAAGTCCTGCTGGCTGGTTGATTCGGGCGTGGACGGAACCGAGAAAATAATTGCTGATTATATGAGCTCTATCGGTCGTTCGTTGGGGGATATCCGTGGGGTATTGCTTACTCACGCTCACCCCGACCATATCGGTTGCGCCGCTAAGTTGAAGGAGTTGACGGGTTGCAAGGTCTACGCCAGCGCAGGCGAACGCCCTTGGATTGAGGATATTGAACTGCAATTTGCCCAGCGACCTATTCCCAATTTCCATACGTTAGTCAATAAGTCTGTTGCCGTGGACGAGGTTTTAAAGGGAGGAGATATTGTTGGGTTGGAAGACGGCTTGACAATAGAAGTGGTTGCAACTCCCGGTCATTCGGCTGACGAGTTGTCCTATAAATTTGTGGAAGAACGCTGTATCTTTGTCGGCGATTCAATTCCCGTTGCGGGCGATATTCCCATCTGGATTAATGCGCAAGACAGCCTGAACAGTTTAATCAAGCTGAAAGATTTACAAGGCGTTGACACTTTCTACCCTGCGTGGGACGTGACTTATAACCGCACTCAGGCATTGCAAAAGATAGACTCTGCGATTGGATTAATTAACAAAATCGGGCAAGCCGTCAACGCTTGCAAAGCCGAAGCCAATTCCCTTGACGACTTAGTCCTTCGTGTGTGCTCAACAATGGGTACACCTCACTTCACCCAAAATCCCCTGTTCAAAAGAACAGTAGCAAGCTTTATTGAATAAAAGCAAATATATATAGTACAACGGCGGGCGTTTCTACGGTTATATATTGAAAAATTAAAATTAGGCAGATCGATACTGTTATAGACGAATAAAGTATTAAAAATACTAAATTAAGTAAAATAATTGGTTGCTATTTTTGCGGCCAATTTTTTATTTGTATCATATAAAAAATAATCATAAATATCTATAAATAGCAATAAATTGTAATAAAAAGTAGTTGCTTAATTCGCATTTTAATAGTATAATAGACAATGCTGATTGGAGTACGATATGATAAACAATGAAGGAAATTGGATAGGGATAGAAGAAGCGGCAAAATATTTAGATGTTAAAGTAGCCACCATTAGAAAATGGATAAAAGATAAAAAAATACCTGCCCATAAAATTGGGAAACTGTGGAAATTTAAAATAACAGAGTTGGATGACTGGGTAAAAAGTGGGAAGAGTGCGTTATGATAAGATTAGCTACAGTGTTTAGTGGTATAGGCGCACCCGAAGAAGCCCTTAGACAATTAAACGAAGAATTTAACATTGTGTTTGCTTGCGATAATGGAGAACGAGAGCTTGATGATGAGTTTGACACAATTATGGCTGACACTGCGGATCTAACTTATGAGGAACGGTTAGAATATGTAGATAACCTGTATGTGGGTACAGGTAAGGTTAATTATGTAAAACAGTCATACTTTGCAAACCATGATATAACCGAAGACCGTTGGTATGAAGACGTTAGATTTATAGATGGACAACGGTATAACGGTCAGGTTGATATTTTAGTTGGGGGAAGCCCTTGTCAGAGTTTCTCAACATATGGAAAAAAACAGGGGTTTGAAGATGCAAGAGGAACACTGTTCTTCCACTACGCCGAAATAATACAACAAATTCGCCCACGTGTGTTCATTTATGAAAATGTTATAGGAATCAAAACCCATGACAAAGGAAAAACATGGAAACGCATAAAAGAAATATTTGACGAATTAGATTACGATATTTTTGACGAGGTGTTAAATGCAAGTGATTATGGACTTCCGCAGACTCGTATGAGAGTATTTGTAGTAGGATTTGACAAGCGTTTGGGTATAAAAAAATTTGAATTTCCTAAACCCATCGAGCTTACAACACATGCGACTGATTATTTATCAAATAATGTACCATTAACTTACTACCTTGGTAAAAAAGGATTCGAATGGGTAACACAAAAAGAAAAGCATGAAGGACGCTCAAGGGTAAATAGAGATATTATAGGTTGTCAAACAGCGAATCAGCAATTCAATTGGACGGGCGACTTTAGATTGGAAGAGCCTACTCCCGAAATGCGAGCTAATGAAAAAATATATGTAGGAACTTATAATGGGAGGGAATGTGTCGCCCGAAAGCTGATGCCAGAAGAATGTCTAAGATTAATGGGATTTGAAAATTTCCATATTGTTGTAAATGATAATAATATTTATCGACAGAGTGGGAATTCAATAGCTGTACCAGTATTAAAAGCAATATTTAAAGAGATAAAAAAATATATACATTTTAATTAATTTAAAACGAGCATTCTGCTCGTTTTTTCTTTTATCTATAAATTATATTTATCATATATTGCAATATTTAAAATTTTTCTAAAAAATTTTTTTAAAATCTATTGACAATACATTTTTATAATGTTACAATATACGCAAGAATAAATTATTAGGAGATTTATATGGAAACTAAAAGAGAAAAATTCGTTAGACTTGTAGAAGCAAGAACCAACAAAATTATTGACATGTTACGGTTACTTGGTAATTGCGCTAACAAAGCAAATTATGATTATACAGACGAAGATGTACAGAAAATATTTACTACATTAGAAAAAGAAATGAAAATTACCAAGAGTAAATTTACAAGCATGACGGTGGAAGACGAGAAATTTAAATTGTAAGGAGAAAAAAGGTGAGTAATCTTGCTTGGAGATTCCCTCGCTTGGATGATGGTGAGGAGCAGGGAATAAATGATGGGGGCATAGCAACTTTTAAAGGTTCGGAGCTTTATGATAATTTGGCAAGAGAAATATGTCAAAACTCTTTAGATGCTAAGGCTCCAGACAAAGAAACTGTTGTTGTGGAGTTTAAGAGTCTATCACTTAAGAAATCATATTATTCTGCTTTGGTTGGATTAGATGGTGTATTTTCTCAGTGTGAGGATTATTGGAAATTGAAGTCTGAACCTAAATTGCAGAGTTTCTTAAAAGAAGCAAAAGAAAAATTGGCTCAGGATGAGATAGAATTTCTTGTTATTAGCGATTATAACACTAAAGGTTTGAGTGGGGCAAAAGCGGATATAAGAGAAAAGTCTGTTTGGCGCGCATTGACGCATTCCAATGGTGTTACACAGAAGGATCAAGGTAGTGGCGGCTCATATGGTATAGGCAAAAATGCACCTTTTGCTTGCTCTTCATTTAGGACAATTTTTTATAATTCATATGCTTATGATGATAAAGTAAGAGCATTTCAAGGGGTAGCAAGGCTTGTTACTCACTTTGACAGTAATAACGAATCAACCCAGGGTGTAGGATTTTTTCAAAACATAGATGACAAAAAGCCTATATTTAGTAAAGATTCTTGTTTATTAAGAGATAAGTTTTCCAGGCAAGACAATGAATTTGGAACTGATGTAATTATTGCTGGGTTTAAAAAGACTGATACTTGGGCAGCAGATATTGAAAAAGCCATCCTTAGCAATTTCTTTGTTGCAATAATCAACAAAAAATTGATTGTCAAGATTGACGGGCAAATTATTGATGATACAACTATTGGGCGGCGATTAGAATACTATTCAGACATAGAAAAGCAAGAGAACAGTAAAGAGAAAAAAATTACAACAATAATGGAATTCTATTCTGCCGTAATCAATCCTGATAATAAAGAATTTGGTTCTATTATGGAAGAGAATGATGTCGTTCTTTATATTAAAAAAGATGATAATTATAGCAAATCGATTGCAGAAATGCGTTCAATCGGTATGGTTGTAAGGATTAGGCGCAATCATATCTTTACTCGTTATGCAGCGGTCATGGTTGTGCAAGGAAAAAAGCTCAATGAGTTATTAAAAAATATTGAGCCGCCGCAACATAATAAATGGGATCCAGAATTAATTGAGAATAATCCCGAAGAAAATAAAAGAGCAAAGAAATTCCGTTCTCAACTAATTAGCTGGGTAAACGACACCATAGTTGGATGCTGCAGAAGTGAAGTTCCTGATGAGGTAGATTTAGACGGTGTAAGCGCTTATTTGCCTTTTGATGAGGATGATCCTGCGTTGGGAACGGAGAATAAAGAAGATAAGTCTCCCGATACCATTAATGCTTTGGGAGATATGAATCGCAAAACAACGCACACGAAAACCGTTAAACTTGCAGCAAAAAAGGTTAGAGGACATAAAAAAGAGGATTTAACGCCTACTAATGAGACTGGCGGAGGGAAAAAGCCTGGTAGTGGCGGTACGGCTGATCCGCATGGTCCCGATAAAGTTAAAACACCAGCGCCTGGCGATAAGCAAATAAATCTCCCCAAAGTAGTAATGCAGAGAATAGTGCAGATGCCAGCACCTAATACTTATCGTGTGGCATTGATGCTTGAAGAGGACTGTTCTGAAGCGCATATTTCTATAAAAGCTATTGGCGATGATGGAACTAAAGAAAATGTCGTAATACGCGAATATAAAATTGATCGTAGAACAGTAAAAGTGAATTCGGAAGTAGCAAAGTTGAGGGATTTAAAAGGAAAGGTATCTTATGAAATATTCCTTTATTTAGAATATTCTGAGAAAATGTTACTTGAACTTATTATTTACTAAGAGGTGTGAAAATGAATAGAACGAATATAAATTACCCTCATCCTGTATTAAGTTCGCTTAATGAAGACTACATCGATTCGACATTTGATATTTCAATAGTTGATGATGCTATTGAGGAAGACAATAACAAAGCTAAGATAAAAGTTAATTACGTTCTTGATTGCCCTGGGTTACAAGAATTGATTAATTGTGATAAAGCCAAGGTTGTCGTTTATATTGAAAGTGTAATAGCTGAATTTCGTCAAGTGTTTAGTTTTACTCACAATGAAACTGAATTATTAGTTGAATTAAAAAAAGATGAACTTAATAAATCATTGCTATTACGTGGATATATAATCGCTAATGAAAATATCGACTCATTTGTGTTAGATGAGCATAATAAAAAACTCTTTGGAATTGTTCCTTTTTCTTTGCGGCGTGGTGATATTTTGGGTATAGCAACCCATCATTATGTCATACCGTTAAACAGTTATGACCCTTTGTCAGACAGACCTTCTATTTTTAGAATTAGAAAACAAACAGAGCGTCCTAATGAGGAAATCAGCGCAGATTTTTCACAAGATAAGATAGTAATTTATCTTAACGCTGATGCCTATGATAAGTATCAAAAATTATATGAGGCTCCGGATGTGAGAGGGGTTCTTGCTTCGTTTTTCGCTGCTCCAGTTCTTGTGGATGTATTAAACTATATTAAAAATATGTCAGAAGAGGAACGTATTTCAGCGGAAGAAAAAAAGTGGTATCAGGTTATTCAATTTAGAATCAAAGAGCTTAACATTGATTTGAACAGCGAGAACTCATTAGCGAAAGTAGCTAATTTGATTTTGCCGCACGTCTTTGTAAATGCTGTGGAATCATTAACACAGTTATGCAAAGCATTACTTCAAGGAGAAAGTGACGTATGAGATTAAAGTATTTTTCTGAATCAGCTTATTTTGACTTGTACGATAATATTCCCAATAACCTAAACTCTTATTTGTCGGTAGATAATAAATGGATTAAGGATTTTTTTGGTGATAGAGAGTATAGCAAGGAGTCTAGAATAGACAGCACGTTGCCCTCGTTGGATGCCACTTGCGATGATTATGCAAATGTTATAACTCTTTACGATGTGTTTAAGGACAAGTTAACTCCCAAGCAAGCCAGTAACCCGTATCTATGGGCTTACTTAACCCATATTGTTTATTGGGAATATACATGTAAACGTTGGGGCGCAGAAAAGATATCGGTCGAAAAGGTAAAGCAAAGATATTTTTGTAATACAGAAGAAGGTAATCGAATTGGGTTTTTAAGGAATTCAATCTCAAGGTTATGGTGGATTGGTTATCTGTCGTACCAAGAAAGTAGAAGAAATCCATATGAATTGACAAAACTATTGACATCGCATTCTGATATTTGTCAAAGTATTATAGAAAGAAATTTTTCGATGAACCGAAATGTTACCGTTGGGATACTGGACGCAATTCTTGAAATTAATAATGATCCCAAATTGCGCGATGTGGGTTTGCAAGAAAAAGGTAGCACCAAATACGAGTGGCGTGATTTATGCAAATATATAAACCGCTACGGTGCGGTTACACTGTTAGACTCATTGTCGAGTGACGATATTAAAGAGTTATCATATAAGTATATTTTAAAGCAGAGAAACGACTAAAATCAAAAAGGAGGTTATTATGCCAGCAAAGCAACTTATGACAAGGGACACTATGACCGGGCCGATTGGTACAGCAACAAAAGACGGTAGGGGATATACAATTAAAAGCACAAAAGATAAATGGAAGCTGATTATTAACGCTCCAATAATATCCTGTGAGTTCGTATTTTCTAAGAAGGATTTGCCTACCTTTGCAGCACTTAAAACTTTTTTGACTGCGGATGGATATCAAGTTTTATGATAGGCATTAAATGAGCAAAAAAGCGCAATGTATATTTGTGGCACAAAGTACACAGTTGAAAGTCATTTTTATTTGTTGAATACCCAGTATGCGGAGGGTATGAAACAACAATGCAATCAATAGTATGGCATGGTAGAAAGCCCATCGGCTAAAAAAATTAAAAGTCGGTAAAAAGTTTAAAGCGAGAGGGGGTACTATCGCTCTTTGTTTACCATAAATTATACCAAAATGCCAAATATATTATTATTACCATTAAGGATAGATGATAACGGCGCCCTTCAGATACGAAAGCTAACGGGCAGAAAGAGAAAGC
>JBJFHD010000016.1:0-1599 GCA_051893335.1 Erysipelotrichaceae bacterium
CAACGCAGATGCAAATCAGATAACCTTTCACAAGTTTTTCTGCTGTATTGGCGCCGCATAACCTTATTATTCTTTTTGTGTAGGAAGTAACGAATAATATTGTTACCGGGTGCTTTATCTTTTATAAGGTCACGAGATTTGTCAAGCAGATCAAAAATATGAGTAACTTTGGCTTCTTTGGTACATTTAGCTTTTGCCCAAGAATAATATGAATCTGATGATGTAACCAAATCAACAAGACTCATTCGAGTGTCTGTAAGGAATCTCATCAGATCACGGAACTCGTTATTGCCGGCACCAATTTGAGTGTGACTGCCAAAAAAATCGGCAAATCGATTAACTTCACAAGGCCTTATGGATACTTCCCAACTATCAATGATTTGAATAGGCATAACTTTCCCAAGCACGCCGATTACATCGTTGTGTATGGAAAGTCTAACTGCATAATTATCAGAAAGATCAAGAGAGGTGAACGCAATTACTCTATCAAATTTACTTGCTTTATCATTTGCTACTGTAAATGTTACTTCGTAGAAAATATGATGCTTTATGAAAAAAGGTTTGATTTTCTGTATGTACGCACGATCATTATAAGGATTTCGTGTTGCATAATGACTCGGCTTAACAATACGAACAGCAATTTGTTTATAGTACTCCATCAAATTGTCATCTAAGTTTAATGGGAAATCATCAATATTCTCAAGAACGTCCATATTATACTTTTCTTTGAGAAATACCTTAATTTTGAGAAGATACTCATAATACTTAGCAAATCGCTACCGAATTTCTTATATCTAATCAAACTGACATTTCTATTCATTTGCTTAATCGCAGATTCATCATACTTAGTAAAGTCACCAGCAATACACACTACACGAGGCATTGTCCAGTCAATCTTATCCGCTTCTTTAAGTCCAAGTTTTTCAATCACTAAAACTTTAAAACTGTCTTTGTGGTCTAAAAGCCAGTTGAGATAAAACAAGCCCTGATTGATAACATTCTCTTTCATAGAACGCTTATATTCAAAGATAACGGGGCAATGGTTTTCATCAATGCCGATGCTATCCATTCGCCCGCCATCGGTAGTTTTGTATTCTGAAGCAAGAAAGGTTACGCCGAAAAAGGTTTCCATATTGTTTTCAATAACGGTTTGCAGTTCTTTTTCAAGCGTTACATTGCCACTTTGATATTCTTTTACCTTGCCATTTATATTAAAAAGTTTTATATCAGCCATTGTAGTTACCTCGCATTCTTTGTAGTTTGTTTAAATCAAAATCTCCCATTTGCCGTAGCGTTTACCGTCTACTCTGCGGATATATCGTTTCTCTTTCAAAGAGTCAATAATGCGCTTTATGCTTCTGACAGACTTTCCTGTTTGCTCTGCAAGTTCGGTTTGCTTAACAGACGGGTTCTTTTTTATTAAATCTAATACTGCCAACTCTTCTAAAGTACATTCCAAAGTGTCAATTTGGCACTTTGGCGTTTCGCTTTTGGCACTTTGGGGAGCGTTTTCATCCACAAAATCAACATGCATATAGCGATTTTTTAATTCGTAGTTTGTACCGAGCAGAAGATTTGAGAAAAACAATTCCAAAAACT
>JBJFHD010000017.1:0-30159 GCA_051893335.1 Erysipelotrichaceae bacterium
AGGGTTTTATTTTGTATTTGTTTGAGTTGTTTATTTTTTTACAGCTCCTTTTTATCATTATAGACTTTCAAACTTCTTGACACCTTTTTTTATCGTCCAATAATACAAGCCAAAGCTAATCAACAATAATAGACAAGTTATCAGCAGCAAATAGATTTTTAAGTCGAATACTTCGCCAAAGACAAAATATGGCGCTACAGTTGCCGCAATAATCAGCCAGCTTGAAAACAGATAAATCATTACATTAGCACTCTGTTTAATGGCAGAAATTTCATTTACCCAATGAATATTTGCCATCGATACTCCCAAAAACAGGGCATAAAAACCAAAAAAGACCATAAATGCCAAGACAAACAGATGTAGAATAATAGCCTGAACCAAATCGCATGGCAAGATAATGCAGGTAGCAATCGTTGCTGCCAGCACAACCGGAATTGTCAATATCCACTGCATAACCAGTTTAGCAAACAAAACATCTTTAGTTTTACATGGCAGACTTTGAACTATCCAAATGTTTTCTCCTTCAAGTGAGGTACTGCATACCGCACAATCATTCATCGCTCCGACTGCACAAATAACAATCGCAATAATCAACAAAATAAAATCGATTAACAGAGCATTATCGGCATAAACTAACATATCAATTACAACATTAGAGTTAACAACTGCCAAAACAATTAAAATCGGCAGCATTATCGTACTCATCGAGCAGTTAAGCATATAAGTCGCACTGCTGGCAAAGCGGGCAAATTCCCGATAAAGCAAAGCCGCAAACGGTTTTTTACTGTTAAAATCAATTTTTGTTTTAATTCTATGGACAACTTTCTCACTGTAAATAATTTTAACGAAACTTTTTGCCAACAACATAATTACGATAATTGCCAGTATAAAGGCCACAGGAGTAATCAATAACGATTTCAAATTCATAAACGGCAGATTGCCCAATAAATACAAAAGGTTATTAACAGTGACGGTATTAGCAAACAATATCAATGATTCCAGCACTTCGTTCAGTATGGTATCAATTTTCATCATACCCCAGTAATAGAAAGCAAAAAAGACCATTGTCAATCCCACTTTAATAAAGTTATTACCGTGAATTTTGCTTGATACAACAGCTACTACATAGCCCAAAATACATGACAAAGCAAACACGATGACTGTAATCGTCACAAATGAAATCAACGAACCAATCAATACTCCAACACTAAAGCCGCAAGCCAGAAAATAACAAACAATCGTCGGAATATATACCAATGACACATAAATACAGGCCATAATCATTACCGATACGACTCTGGAAACCACTATGTAATTCAACGGAATCGGCATTGCCAACAGGATATCGTTATCTTTCGGCCCATAAACTGCACTTGAAGCTGTAAACATATTGGTAAAGGTCGAAAATACAATGGCAGTTATTGACATAACCGTAAAGTATAACCACATTACATCATATTCAACTAAGGTAAAAGCCAAAGGGAAAGCGACAACTGAGAAAATATACATAAAGCATAAAAACAAAAATACCAGTAAGGCTATTTTTGATACCATAGAGCTTTTCTTGTTCTTTTTGGAACTGCCGAAAAGCGATTGGAACAGCTCGCTTAACTGTTTAGAGATTAATGCTTTAAGCATATTAACCCTCCAATTCTAAGAAGACATCTTCTAATGAATCATCACCGATAACTTCATTTACCGGCCCTTCTTTAACTAATTTGCCGTTTTTGATTATCGCAACCTTATCACATAATTTCTCTGCCACTTCAAGAACATGAGTTGAAAAGAAGATGGCACCGCCATTATCACAAATGTTTCGCATTATCTGCTTAACTTCATGTGCTGCTTTAGGATCCAGTCCGACAAAAGGTTCGTCCATGATAATTAATTTCGGCTGATGAATTAAAGCCGCTATCAAAGCCAGTTTCTGTTTCATACCGTGAGAATAACCGTTGATCGGTTGACCTAAATCAGCGGTTAACTCAAACTTATCGGCATATTTTTCAATCAATTCTTTTCTTTGCGATTTTTCAATCTGATAAATGTCGCAAATAAAATTCAAATATTTATTACCTGTCATATAGCCGTATAAATCCGGATTATCGGGTATATATGCCATAATCTTTTTACATTCTATCGGATTTTCCTTTATCGACATCCCATCAATGGTAATTGTTCCCTCTTCAAAAGGCAAAATACCGCAACATGCCTTTAAGGTTGTGGTTTTACCTGCTCCGTTATGACCAATAAATCCGTAGATTTCCCCTGAATTGATTTCAATATTCAAATCATCAACTGCTATTTTTTCACCGTATTTTTTGGTTAAGTGTTCAATTTTTAACATAAAAAACTCCCTCTATTAACAATAGATTATTCTCTTTTAATATTTTTGTAAATATTTATTGACAAATCTTAATTATTAGAACATTTCATCATTTAAGATGAACTCTTTGGCATAGGAAAAGTCATTTTCAATTTGAATTGCCCGGTTAAGCGCTGTTGAAAAACTCTCATTATTTGACAGTGAGGCAACAAACATAGCGACAAAACTTTCATAGCAACCGATATAATACTGACCGCAATTATCCCTGCCGAGATAATCGTTGCCGTTTCGGCTATAGATATATACCCCTTTACCCTTATCAACCACTAACAAATATTTAAGCCCGTTTGCCAGTAAACCGGCAGTAAATCGATCGATGTTTCTATTGTCCACTATGCTGTCTAAATACTCTTGGTCTAATATTATACCCTCAATATATTGCAGTAAATCATCTGATACAATGCAATTGCAGCAAATCAGCTTGCTGCTGACTTGATATCTATTGATTAACATACTGACAAAATTATTATTTTGAACATTTAAGAGTATATAATCGGTATTTAATAAAAACTCTGACGGAATATTGTCTTCCAAAGACGGATAACAATTGTACGGAATATCATCAAATATTTTTAAGTCTTCATCCGCAAACAAATAAGTCTTATTAGGTGTTTTGCTTAATGAGCGGCTGTCAAAAGCAGTGACAATATTCTTTTTGTCTAAAGTATTCAGCATCCTGTTGCCGTCTTCATCTAAGGCCAGTCTGGTAATAAAAAAAGTATTAACTTCAAAAGTTGCCAAGTTACAGGCAATTGAGAAGCTTCCGCCTGATAAACTGTTACGGTAGTTACAATCAAAATGATTGTTATTCTGCAATCTTTCTTTGGTTTGTATTACCTCGCTTTTGTATGTCGGACCGATTACTAAAACTTTGTTCATGCTATTATTTTATCATAATTGTGTAATTATGTTATACTTGATTAGGAGGTATTACAATGAGAATTGGTCTTTCTTGTGATATACATCAATTTGCACAAGACCGTAAACTGATTTTGGCAGGCGTTGAAATAGATTACGAAAAAGGTTTATTAGGTCACTCTGATGCCGATGTTTTAACTCATGCCATCGCCGAAGCGATTTTAGGGGCATTGTCTTTAGGAGACTTAGGCAGTTTTTTCCCCGATAACGATCCTAGATATAAAGATATTTCATCTTTGTTATTATTAGCTGAAGTCTATAAAATCATGGACGAAAATGGTTATAAAATCGGCAACGTTGATTCTTTGGTGCTGATTGAAGAACCTAAATTAGCTAAATACAAACCTTTAATGCAAAAGAATATCGCTGATGTTTTACATTGTCAGTTAAATCAGGTTTGTATCAAAGCAACCAGAGGCGAACAACTGGGTTTTGTGGGAAAGAAAGAAGGGGTAATGGCCCAAGCTGTTGTATTACTTCAAAAAAAGGAGAATATTCACTATGCAAAGTTATAAAATTATTATCGAAGATATGAAATGTAAACAATGTGCCAATAAAATTACTGAAGCTTTTTATTCTAAAGATAAAAATGCTGCCTTGAGAATCAATTTAGCCAGTAAAGAAGTTCTGCTTGACAGTGATTTATCAATCGAAGAAATTTGCGACACTATTGACGAAGCCGGATATACATTCTTATCAATTGAAATATGTTAATCAGCTGCCAATGGCAACTTTTTTTCAATCCAATATAAAAGCGAATAGTACATTAGTCTATTCGCTTTTATACTTTTACATTAAGATAACTATTTCTTTTCTTTTTCGGGTTTGCTTAACATCGATAATTCTTTGATTTTCCGAGCCCTTAAACGGAAGTGAGATATCTCTCAATTCTTCCTTATAAGGTCCATCGACTACAACATCGACATAATTAAGAATTTCTTCATTTTCGATTTCTTCATATAGATAGCCGGTATATAACCAGATATCTTTTTCAACAAATGTACTTTTTACGGTTTTCACTAAATCCAATATTGCTTCTCGATTACAAGGCATCATTGGATCCCCGCCGGATAAGGTTAAACCTTTGATATACTTATGACTCAATAATTCTACTATTTTTTGTTTTTGCTTATCAGTAAACGGTTTTCCTGCGGAAGGATTCCAGCTTTCAGGATTTTGGCAATTGTAACAGCCGTGATCGCAGCCGCTTACCCATAATACTACTCTCCATCCCACTCCGTTGGACAGAGAGGAACCTTCTATTTTCAAATAATTCATTATTACTCCTAGTATATTTCGTTGTGTTTAACTCTCATTTCAGTTTCCTGTTGTTTACCTTTGTTGAATGCTGTTTTATAGTTACCTGTTAAATATCCAGTTACACGTCTTAATTGTTGAATATCTTCGCTGCCACACATCGGACAGGCATCATTAAATTCATCAGTATATCCGCAATTCAAGCAAGTATCGTTAGGAATATTAATGGCGAAATAAGGGATATCCTTATCCATCGCATAATTAACCAATTCTTCCAGAGCGTCAATATTATGCTTGCTTGTTGATTCCAATTCAACATAAGTTATACAACCTGCATTGGAATATCCGGTCAATTGTGATTCAATATCAATCTTTTCAAACGGATCGATTTGCTTATAAACAGGGACATGAATTGAATTGGTAAAGTAGTCCTTATCGGAAACATCTTTAATAACGCCATATTTCTCTTTGAATTTCTTCATAGCTGTATAACATAAGTTTTCAGCCGGGGTATAATAAACACCGAAATTCAATTTATACTGGTTCTTAAATTCGTTACATCTGGTCTTAAATAATTCTTCAATTCGTTTAGCCAGTTTCATTCCTTCTTCGCTGCATTGATCTTCACCGATTAACAGCTGCAAAGTCTCCGCCAGACCTAATTGACCGACAACCAGTGTTCCGTGTTTCAAGGCACTTCTGATACCTTCTTCCTTAACATAGCCTTCCATCGTACCGTTTTCATACATAAAGTTGGCACTTTCAGCCGGCTGCGAACAAATCCATTCAAATCTCTCCAATAACATATCTTTAGCTTCGTGGATCTTCAAATCTAATAACAACATAAACTTGTCGACATCCTTTGTTGCTTCCATTGCTAAAGTAGGCATAATGATTGTTACCGGACAGATATTTCCTCTGCCGTCTTTTAACTGACCAAATCCATTGATGTCATAGCCGTTTGATGTTCGACAGCCCATCGTAGACATATAAGTTTTCGGATCATTTTTATCATATCCGGCATTGTTTGACCAATCAACATTGACATAATTCGGATATAAACGCAATGATGTTGATTTTAATGCCAATCTGAATAAATCATAGTTTGGATCCTCCGGTTTACGGTTAACTCCTTTCATACATTGGAAGATACCGCAAGGGAAGATAGGAGTTTTATGAAGCGTACCCAATCCGTCAATCGATACTTCAAGCAATGCTTTAGTCACCATTCTTCCTTCAGTTAAAGTACAGGTACCATAGTTAATTGATGAGAACGGCAACTGCTGACCGCTGCGGGATTGGAGGGTATTCAAGTTATGATATAATGCTTCAACCGCCTGATATATTTCTTTTGAAGTCATATCCAAGCCAAACTGGTAAGCCTGCTTATGAGAAGTATATCTTTCATCATCAATGGAAATATCGCAGGATTCTTCTTTGGTAAAAGGCATCTCAGATACTTCTTCGATATATTTCATTCCATCCTTGAAATGTTTATAGAACGAATAACGAACATAAGGGATCATTGTCCAGTCCAAATGTGTCGCACTGACACCGCCGAATTGCTGTAATGACTGCAACTGCATTACTACCGCTACTAACTGCATAGCGGTATTTACTGATCTTGGCGAACGTACATCAGTCTGTCTGGTTTTAAAGCCGTTTTTCAAAATCTTATCAAAAGGTATAGATAAACAGTTATGCATACCGACAGCGTAAGAATCTAAATCGTGGATATATATTTCATTATTCAAATGGTTATTTCTAGCCATTTCGCTCATGCAATTATATAAAGCATAATCTTTCATTACAACTCGATTAGCTTCATTCATTCTTCCCGAAAAAGATCTTTCGTCAAGATTGGCATTCTGATTTTCGACATTAGTCGCATTCAGTTTCTCAGAAATATCACTCATCAGTTTACTCTTGCTTTGTCTGACTCTTTCACGATCGTAACGATATCTGATATATCTTCTTGCCACATCCTTTAACTCGGAATCCATCAATTTACTTTCTACTAAATCCTGTAGTTCTTCGATTTCAATAACTTTAACGTTATTATTGATTAATTCCTTTTCGATTTCCAGGGCAATTTTCTCTGCGATGTTATCGGGGTCATTATAAGAAGCCGATTTCATAGCCGAAGTAATTGCGACAACGATTTTTTCCGAATTAAACTGCTGCAAGTTACCATTTCTTTTTCTAACTTTCATAAACGCACCATCCCTTTATATAAAAAACATCCCCATGTTTTTTAATTATTAATATTTTATATGCTAATTATACCAAACTTATATAAAATACGAGCTCAAATGCCCGTTTTTTACAATAAAATCATGATTGGCCGATCATGATTTATATTTGTTAAATGTATACTTTACTTTACCGACAATTACGGCCGAACTTTCTACGCACAAATCACTGGTACTGATATCACCGTAAACTTCTCCGCCGCTTCTGATGATTACCTTTCCGGTGGCTTTTATATTGCCGTATATCTTGCCGAATACTTCGATATTGTTACACTGGACATCTCCTCTTATCAAACTTTTATTCTCTAATAAGCCGTCAAACAGGATTTGACAATTACCGAATATTTGACTGTTCGCTCTTAATATCAGATTGGAACTATTGACCGTTCCGGTAATCTGGCCATAGTTGCTCAATAAGCCATCGCAACTAACATAGCCAAATACTTTACCTCTGTTTTCAATACAATCCGAACTAATAATATTGCCGTCAATTACATCGGTACCGGTAATAATGGTTGTACCCGGACTGTTGTAATCAATAAAATCCAGCATAATTAAGCTTTAATAAACTGTTCAACATCGATAACAAAGATTGTTGCTCCTCCGACTTGAACTTCAACCGGATATGAAGCATACCTTGAGATGTCAAATGAAGCAGTAGCCGGAATAATTTCGGTTCTTTTCTTACTTTCTTCCTTGATTAATTCAATTGCTTTTTCGACTTTTTCATCTTCGGTTCCGATTATTAATGTTGTATTTCCGGATCTTAAAAATCCACCGGTCGTTGATAATTTTGTTACCATGTATCCATTTTCAGTTAAGTTGGCACTAACAGCTGAACTATCATCATTTGATACGATTGCGATAATTAATTTCATTTTACTTCCTCCTAAACATTAAATCTGATAAACATTACATCGCCGTCCTGACAAACGTAATCTTTACCTTCCACTCTAAGTTTTCCGGCTTCCTTCAAAGCTTGTTCACTGCCATATTTCATCAGGTCTTGATAACTGTATACCTCTGCTCTAATAAAACCTTTCTTGAAATCGGTATGTATTACTCCGGCACAATCCGGTGCTTTCATTCCTTTGGTAAATGTCCAGGCTCTTACTTCATCTGTTCCGACAGTGAAGAAAGTGCATAAGTCTAACAGAGCGTATGTCTTGGTAATGATTTCATCTAATCCGCTGTGGTCTAATCCCAAATCATTTAAGAACATCTCCTTTGACTGCTGATCCATTTGCGAGATTTCTTCTTCCAATTGAGCCGTAATAGCGACCAGCTGACAGGTATGGCTTTCGGCATACTCTTTCACTCTTTGATAGTGTTCACAATTTGCTAAATCAATAATATCTTCTTCAGACACATTCGCAACATAGATTACCGGTTTATCGGTCAAAAGCTGGTAATTACTTAAAAATTCCTTTTGATCGATATCAACCTGAACTTCTTTTGCCAATTGTCCGCTTTCCAGAGCGGCTTTCAGCTTTTTCAACAATTCAAATTCTCTGACTGCTTCTTTTTCCTTGGTGGTAATGACTTTTCGCTCAATTTTGGAAATACGATTGTTTACGGTTTCCAAATCCGCCAGTGCCAATTCCAAATTAACGGTTTCAATATCTCTGATCGGGTCAACACTGTTTTCAACATGGACAATATTACTGTTTTCAAAGCATCTTACTACATGGACAATAGCGTCCACATTTCTAATATTTCCTAAAAACTGATTACCTAAACCCTCTCCTTTTGAAGCTCCTTTTACCAATCCGGCAATATCTGTAAACTCAAAAGTGGTTCTGATGGTTTTTTTAGGATTAAACATGGCTGACAGTTTATCAACTCTTTCATCAGGCACTTCTACTGTTTTAACATTTGGTTTAATTGTCGCAAACGGATAGTTTGCTGCTTCAACCTGCGACTTGGTTATCGCATTGAATAATGTTGATTTTCCAACGTTTGGCAATCCTACGATTCCGGCTGTTAATGGCATATTTTTATCCCTTCTCTTCTGTTGTACTTACTATTACTTTTTTTAGCTTTTTTTCAAATTCACTGCGTGGAAATAAGACACTGCTTCCACATCCTAAGCATTTAATTCTTATATCAGCACCCATACGGATTATTTTCCATTGTGTAGATTTTTTGCATGGGTGTTGTTTTTTCATTTCAACGATATCATTTAGATTATACTCCATAGTTACCCCTTTATAATAATATCACTATCCAGCATAATTGTAATCGGCCCGCTGTTGACTAACTGAACATCCATCTCAGCTCGAAATTGGCCGGTTTCAACTTTTAAACCGCTCTTTCTCAATTCTGCATTGAAATAATCGTATAACTCTACGGCCCGCTGCGGATTACAAGCATCGACAAATGATGGCCTTCTGCCCTTTGCGGCATCACCATACAAGGTAAATTGAGAAACCGACAGGATTTCTCCTTTTGTATCGATAATACTTAAATTCATCTTACCGGCTAAATCATCGCATATTCTTAAATTCAGCACTTTCTGAGCCATTAATTCAACAATTCGTTCATCATCTCGGTGAGAAAAACCGACCAATAATAAATAGCCGCAATTAATCTGCGAAAATAGTTTGTTCTCTATTGTAACACTGGCATTTTTAACCCTTTGAACTAATATTTTCATGGATATATTTTAGCATCTTTTATACTATTTTTCAGTTATAAAATTGCTATAATATAATATAAGCGAGAAAAAAGATGCAGAAACCATTAGCTATAAGATTAAGGCCAACAAAATTGGACGAAGTATTCGGACAACAACATTTAATTGGAGAAAATATGCTTCTAAGAAGATGTATCGAACAGTCTTCTTTGTTCTCCATAATTTTTTATGGTCCGCCCGGCTGCGGCAAAACAACCTTAGCCCTGGCTTTAGCAAACGAACTCAATCTTCCTTACCGTTTTTTCAGCGCCGTTGAAGGTAACAAAAAGGATTTACTCACAATTTTCGAAGAAGCCAAATTATCGAATGGATTAATTGTGATAATTGATGAAATTCACCGCCTTAATAAGGACAAACAGGACTTACTTTTACCGGTTGTCGAATCCGGCCTTATTACTCTTATCGGGGCAACAACTTCCAATCCATTTTTTGCGATTAATCCGGCCGTAAGAAGCCGGTGTCATCTACTGGAAGTAAAACCTTTAGAGAAAGAGGACATTTTGAAGGCTATTGACTATGCCCTTACAAGTGAAAAAGGCTTTAATGGTAAAATAACCATCAGTGATCAGGCTAAAAACAAAATTGCTGCATTAAGTTCCGGTGATTTAAGATTTTGTTACAATTTAGTGGAAATTTGCGCTTTGGGTTGCGAAAACAATTATATCGATTTAGATTTAGTCAACAAATATTCCCCAATCGCAAACTGCAGTTATGATAAGGATGATGATAATCATTATGATACCGTCAGTGCTTTTCAAAAGTCGATCAGAGGCAGTGATGTCGACGGGGCTTTGTATTATCTTGCCCGGCTTTGTATGGCAAATGATCTGGATTCCATCGAACGAAGATTACTGGTCATCGCCTATGAAGATATCGGTTTAGCTAATCCGGCTGCCTGTGGAAGAACAATAAATGCGATAGATGCCGCAAAAAGAGTTGGTTTACCCGAAGCTTTAATTCCCCTGTCGGTTGCAGTCATCGATTTAGCTCTTTCACCAAAAAGCCGTTCAGCAGCCGATGCCATCCATGCAGCTTTTGATCAGGCCAGCAAATCAAATCCGCCTATCCCGTCTTATTTAAGACTAACTCCTGTCGGATTGGATAAGGCTGACCAATATGATTACTCCAACAAGGAAAGCTGGCATAAAATTCAATATCTGCCTGATGAATTGAAGGATGCCCAATTCTATATCCCAAATGTAAACAGTAATTATGAAAAAGCCTTGGCGGAAAACTATCAAATGTTAAAGAAATATCTTAGAACAAACAAAATAAGAACCTTAAAGAAGTAGCTACTTCAACAGGTTCTTTTTGTATATCGTCATCCCTTTTCTTATTAACCAATACACCACAATAAGATTAATTATGCAGCATAAAACAGCCGGTAAATAACTGTCGGTTATTATCATTCGATACGGCATCATAATCAGGGATAATATCGGACAGTAACAGATTATTCTAAATAGAATACTTTCTACAACTGCTTCACTTAAATAATTAATCGCCAGATAATAAATAATCAAATAAAGGATATTTATGCAGGCTAAAAAATTGGTGGCTGATGAAGAATTGTTGAAGCTGCTTGTCAACAACAATATCATTACCTGAATAACGAATAATGAAGTCATTACCAATACTAGCAAAAGAAAACCCTTCATGATACTGATGTTCACTATCTGATATTCATAACCGGTTATTACTCTCTGATTACTGATGGCAATATTTATTAATGTTATGACTGTTAAAATTGTCATATTGATTATCTCAACCAAATAACCATAAACGATATTACTGAAAAAATGCTGCGGTATAGATATATTGTTTAGTAAAAGACTTAATACACCGCTGTTTTTTTGATATAAGAATTCTGATGATAACAAATTGCTGTAATTCATTAACAGGAAATAGCCGATTGTACAGATAATCAGGGCTGCACTATTATCTTTCTCAAGATCACCGATGTATTCTACATCTATCGCAATATCATTATATTCATTAAAGAAATCATTCATAAACTGATGTGACCGCAGATACTCTTTCTGCATCAGCATATTTATATCCTGCACAATACAATTCTGCTGGTAATTGGTAATTTTTAGTTTACTCTCTATCATCCATTGCCCGTCAATATAAAACAATACAACATCATCAATCGCTTGACTGTCATATCTATAATTCAGTTTTTCGTTTTTCAGATCAGCTTCATATTGGATTGCACTTATGTCGATCTTGATTTCGGTGATGGCATTATCCTTCAACAAAAAATCAAAATTAAGCAATAGGAAAACTGCCGCAAATTCTAAAATGATTATTATCACCGTTGTTTTATTTAGAAATTTTTTCCTGAGATTAAATAATACCAGCTCTCTCATTTTCTCACCCATTAAATTAATAGATGATTTTGCTTTATTTTCCTTTTTGGTTATTAGAATTGTAATTAACGGTTTCATAATCTAAAATATTTAAAAAGAGGATAAGTATGAAAAAGTTTATTGTATTATTAACCGGCATCTTGTTAGTCTTAACAGGATGTACTCAACAAGCAAAGAATCAAACTGTTAATGTTTACTCACTTAACGGTCCGACCAGCATGGCAATAGCGAAAATGCTCAGTGATAATGACAGTCTGTACCAAAAAAATATCGTTTCCGACGCCTCATTAATCAGCAGTGCTGTTACAAAATCCGAAGCCGATATTGCCATTCTTCCTGCTAATCTGGCTTATAACTTATATACTAAAACCAGTGACTTTAAAGTTGTAGCCATCACAACACTTAATGTTTTATATCTGGTTTCCACTGATAAGGAAGTTACTGATTTTAACAGTCTAAAAGGTAAAACTGTTTTCTTGTCGGGGCAGGGCACTACTCCCGAATTAGTTGTCAATTATTTGCTGGAAAACAGTAACCTGCAATCTGATGTCGAATTAGTTTTCAAAAGCAGCGCAAATGAAGTTGCTTTAGCCGTCAGCAGCGGTTTATGTGATACCGCTATCTTACCGCAACCTTTTGTTACTGTTGCTTTAAGCAAAAATCCCGATCTGACTATCGTAATGGACTTATCGCAGCAATGGCAGACAGTTAACAACAATTGTGAAATCATAACTGCCGTTGCGATTGTTAAAAATGATTTTATCGAAAATTATCCTGAACAGTTCGCTCAGTTTTTAACTGACTTAAATGACAGTGTAAATTGGATTAATACCAATCATCAGGAAGGTGCTCAGCTGATAGTTGAGCTTGGCATTCTTAATGATATTAATATAGCTAAAGAAGCCATAGCTTATTGCGGCTTAACTTATATTGATAATAATGAAATGAAAGCTTCATTAAACAATTATCTAAATACTTTATATGGTGTAACAGCGGATGAAAACTTCTTCTATATCGAAAACTAAAAAAATCTTGATAATCGCATTCTGGTTGGCTTTGTGGCAGATTGTTGCGACTATCTACAATAAGCCGATCATTTTCCCGTCTTTATCGGATTGTTTAGCAAGTTTTGCGGTTTTAATTACTCAAAAGACCTTTTATGTTGCCGTTTTTTCCACTTTGACTAAATCCTTGCTGGGTCTGATACTGGCATATTTCTTCGCAATATCTTTAGCTTTTTTATGCTACAAACATAATCTGTTATTCGAAATGGTTAATCCGCTGATTCAGCTAGTGAAAGCTACTCCTGTCAGCAGCATTATTATCTTTATTCTGGTTTTTTCTTCCAGTAATTATCTTTCATCAATCATCAGCTTTATTGTTGTTTTCCCTGTCGTCTTTTATTGTTGCCTAAACGGCTTTAAAAGCTGTGATAAAGGAATTGTCGAATTAGCTGAAGTATTTGAACTGTCTTTCGGTGATAAGGCGTTTTATATATGGCGGATATTGCTGACACCATATTTGCAATCAATCAGTGACAGTACCGTCTCATTGGCGCTTAAAAGTGCGGTAGCCTGTGAATTAATCGGCCTGACTGCCAATTCAATCGGCCTACAATTTTATTACTGTAAGCTAAACCTGCAAAACAGTGAATTGATTTGTTACAGCTTCGTTATTGTTTTATCCGCCTTTTTAATTGAAAAAGGTTTAAAACTTTTAATTAATTCTTTGGGAGGTTGCCATGATTAATTTAGAAAATGTTTCAAAATCCTATGATAAAGTTATAATCGATAATTTTTCCTATCGTTTTGAAAACGGCAAAAAATATCTTCTCAAAGGAAAAAACGGGATCGGCAAGACTACTTTAATCAGACTAATTACTTCGCTTGAAAAAGCTGATAAGGGGCTTATCACAGTTGAAGGCAAAATCAGTTATTCCCCTCAAAACAGTTGTTTACTGGACTATTATAATCCGATTGATAATATCGCTGTTTTTTCCAAAAAGAATAAAACAATCATCAAAGAACAGCTTGCAGATTTTTTTGACAACTCTACTATGTTATTAAACTGTTGTCATCTTTCAGGAGGGCAAAAACAAATAGTCAGTGTATTACGCAGTATGATTTCCGATAGTGCCACGGTTATCTTAGATGAACCGTTTAACAATCTTGATGAAAATTCAATTAAAAAACTAGCCGATTATCTAAATAGCCACCTGAATAATCGAACCCTGATAATTGTTTCGCATTACCTTTCAAATATTGATTTTACCGACTATATTCAGCTGGACTTAGATCAGTTATTGTAATCAAGTCTTCAAATGTTATTTTCCGCAAATAACATTCTTTTTTTCGGCCAAGCAACCGTCGGACTAACTTTGAGGCAGAAGTAATTGTGTCAGTCAGATAGACTGTTTTGTTATTTTTTCTATAATGACAAATTATAAACTCATCATCAAACAGCTCGGTTTCTGTGGTTTCGACAAGATATCTTTCATCTTTAGTCAATTTCTCTCTATCGGCATCAAGAATAATCCTGGATGATTTAAGATATAGCAGTCTATCCGCAATCTGATTAATCGGCTGATAGATATGAGATGATACCAAAACTGTTTTATGATGATATTTCAACATATTAATAACTTTAATCATTATTTCAATATTGTCACTATCCAAAGCAGTGAACGGTTCGTCAAAAATATAAATCGGACAATCCTTGATTAGACAACTGGCTAAAGCAATCTTCTGCTTATTACCCTTCGATAAGTCGGCAATTTTAGTATTTAACAGCTTTTTGTCAATAGCTAGAATATCAAGCAATCTATCGGAAATGTTCTCTCTTTGATTAATTCTTTCCAGCAATTTCAATTGTTGATTAACCGTACAGTCCAGCATAACCGTCCGTTCTTCTGCCAGATATGATACTATCTGATAATCGCATTTTTCATCATAGTAAGTGATACTTCCACTATCTTGGTTGATCAAATTAGCAATCAGTTTAAAAAGTGTGGTTTTTCCACAACCGTTATTACCGACTACCGAAACAATTTCATCAGCCTTTATTTTCAAATTAATATTTCTCAATACCTTTTTATCTCCGTAAGACTTCGATAGATTTTTTATTACCAGCATTTTATCACCATCAAATAGTAATGAAAAAATTAGCTTTATCCTAAAAAAAGCCGGCTGATTTACCGGCTCCTTAACTCTTTTAAATCTTTAATTCGTTGATGATATGGCATCCCATTTCAGTCAGTCTATTTTCGGCCAGCTGATATAAGTCATCTCTTGTCAACAGTAATGGATTATGGGCATCATATTCAATCAGAACATCGCACTGATACCTGCTGGCGATTTGCCAGAATTGATCAAAAGGATAGCCATAAGTGTTTTTCTGATAATAATTGTTTAATCCGTTTAAATTATATCCCAAAGGTATATTTAATTCTTTGGCCTTTTGACAAATGTTTTCACTAACCTTAATAGCTAAATCGTCCCACTTCCCATATCCTTTAACAAATAAGTCCGGATGAGCAAGACAGGCAAAATAGCCGGTTTCCATTGCCTCTATACAGTTATTCTGATATGCGATTAGTTCATCTTGGCTGCATTTTCGCCCATAGTAATTACTGAAAGAACCATCAGGATATTCTATATAATGGACTCCTAATATCAAATATTGGATATTGTACTTTTTTACCATTTCAATCAGCCAAGCCATTTTGCTTGGAAAATATTCACACTCTAAGCCTAACAGAATATTAATTTTTCCGGCATATTTTTCTCTCAGTGTTTCGATAGAACAGACATACTTATCCAGTTCCTTTTCAGACATTCTAATCAGCGATATCTTTACATTTTTGATATTCGAAAAAGGACAATGATCTGAAAAGCCTAAAGTTGAAAAATTTGCTTCAATTGCTTTTAAAACATATTCTTCATCACTTCCGACAGCATGATTACAAAGCTTCGTGTGTGTATGATAATTGTTTTTCATTTTTCAGCACCTCCTTTGATTCTTTTCCAGCAGATTAAAAAGCTCACAACTAAACCATGTTATGAGCTTTTAGTATTATTTACCCGGATCGTAAATTATCTTTAATCTACGGTCATTGCCTTCACCCTCAGATTCTGTTCTGATATGAGGGAATGTCGACAAATATTGATGAATTACTCTTCTTTCATCATTAGTCATTTGACCCAGTCTGGCAGATACTTTGGTTTTTTGAACAGTTCTGGCGATTTTACCAACCATATCTTTTAGTTTTTGATATCTTTCTTCCTTATATCCGTTAACATCAATTAATAAGTTAATATGCTTCTTAAACTGAGCACTAGCGGCAGATTTAACCACATTAGTGATTGATTGTAATGTCTGTCCGGCTTTACCGATTAAAATCGCATTGTTTTCAGCATCTAATTTAACTAAATATCCTTCCTTATTTGTTTCAAGAAGAATATCGCATTTCATTGTAAGATTATCAAAATAGGTTCTTAAATAACCGGTGATGAAATCCTCAATATCTTTTTGACAATATGCTTCTACTACTGCCTTAGCGCCTAAGCCAAATAAGCCGCCGGCTTTTTCTTCAATGACAAAGTAGGTTAGCTCTTGTTCTTCAACATTTTTTTCCTTACATGCCTGAGCTACAGCTTCAGCAACTGTTTTAGCTGTATATTTATTCATTATCAATATACCTCCATTGAATGAATACTGTCTTGGCTACTCCTACAACTGAGTTAACCAGCCAATATAAACTCATAGCAGCAGGCCATCTTAAACCGATGAAACCAACCATTAAAATCATTACCAGCATCATCATATTTTGCTGCGAATTCGATTGATTTCCGCTGTCTTTATAAGAACGATATTTCTTTGAATGTTTTCTTTGATAAGTTGCCAGCCACTGAGGAACCTTAGTTTGAAGAACCTGGCAGATAAACATTAAGACGAAAATAACAACAATCGGCCATTGAGTTGTAATATTCTTGATTGCGGTTGCCGGTGTTGTACTCAATGCGATTCCAGCGAAACTACCCTTACAAACAACTTCCGCTCTTTGAACGGCATAGAACATTGAAATCAAAATAGGGAAAGTCAACAGTGGCGTAATAAGCGTAGACATTGGATTAATATGATGCTTATTCATCAAAGCCTGAAGTTCCTGAGCCTGTGCCATTTTTGCTGCTTCATCTGTTCTGCCGGCATATTTTTCTTGAATAGCCATTTGCTGTGGCTGAATCATTTGCAATTTTTGTGTTTGAACTGTTGATTTAATTGAAAGACCTAAAGTTAGTAAATTGTATAAAATTGTTGTTAAAATAACTCCAAGTGCCGGACTGTTACATACGGTACCTATCCAGTTGACACACTGAGCTAACGGATATACAAACAAAGCTGTAAAGAAGCTTTCATCCATCATATCTTTCCATGGTGTTGACAAAGAAATAATTCTCTCAGGCAAAGTGTTTCCTGAAGAGTCAACATTTGATTGACAACCCGCCATTAATACTACCAATAACACAAGAATTGAAAGCATTATGACTTTTTTCATCTTATCCTTTTTCATTGTTAATTCTCCTTCGTAAAAGTTTGTCCTTGTTTATTATAAACCGAATTATATAGTAGTGACAATTCTTTTTTATTCTGTTGGTATTGCGCAACATCATAATTCTTTCTAATTATTAGGATATAATCATAACCACTATTAAAATCGCATAACTCCTGCAGCATCATTCTGACTTGTCTTTTAATCTTATTTCTTACAACTGCATTTCCACTTTTTTTACCGACAGAAATCCCAATCCTGTCATGATCAAATTTTCTTTCGGCGTAATACAAAACAAAATAACGATTGGCCTTGCTTTGGTTATGCTTGATTATACTTTGAAATTCTTCATTTTTCTTTATTCGGTTTTCTTTCTTCATACTGGAAAAAAAAGTTGCATCAGCAACTCTCCTTATGCAGATAATACTTTTCTTCCTTTGGCACGTCTGCGAGCCAAAACTTTACGTCCGCCTGCTGTTTTCATGCGGGCTCTAAATCCTGCCATTCTGGCATGTTTTCTTTTGCTCGGTTGATAAGTTCTTTTCATATTTAGCCACCTCCCAAGATTTATAAAAATAGAGCAATTGCCATATTATTCTATAAGATTTTTGACTGGCAGTCAATAAAAACCAACACAAGTTATGGCAAAACCACCCGGAAAACGGGTTTATTTACCCTGTTTTTTCTTTATTTTTCTCACTTTCGGCAAAGTTATTATTTTTTTCTGCTAATATAGCGATTTTAATTGCATTTTTCTTATATTTGGCATAGAATGATTAAGCACATCTTATAAAGAGTGATGGAGGGACCAGCCCTATGAAGTCACACCAACCTATTCGATTAGGTGGTAAAGCTGGTACGATGAGATAACTTAGAATTTTCACAGGCATTCAAGTTATCTTGGGTGCTTTTTTATAAGATTATAGGAGGAGTTATGAAGGTATATAGTAATGAAATTGTATTTAGAGGCCACCCTGATAAAGTATGCGATCAGATTTCTGATGCCATTTTAGATGAATGTTTAAGACAAGACAAAAACAGCAGATGCGGCATTGAAACAGTTGGCGGTAAAGGAATCATCTTTATCACCGGTGAGGTAACAACCACAGCTCAATTGGATGTTGAAAAAATTGCGAAGAAAGTTCTAACTGATGTTGGCTATCGCACTGACTATCAGATTATTAATAATTTAGGCGTTCAAAGTGTTGATATTGCCTTAGGAACCAATAACGAAGTCAACGGAGCCGGAGATAACGGTATGATGTTTGGTTATGCTTGTGACGATAACGACCATTACCTTCCGACTGCGATGGTTATTTTACAAAGTTTGTCAAAAAAATATGACCAACTTAGAAAAGAAGATCAGAGATTTTTACCGGACGGCAAAGCACAAATTACCGGTTACTATCAAGACAATAAACTGGTAAAAATCAAAGACTTTACCGTATGTTACCAAAACTGCGAAGAAGAGAGAGAAGCTACCGATCAAATTATCAAAGCTATCTGTACCGATATTTGTAACCAACACGGCATTGAAATTGAACAGTTTTTGATTAACCCAACCGGTAAATTCCTAATTGGCGGTTTTGAAGGCGATGCCGGCTTAACCGGTAGAAAAATCGTTGTCGATTCTTATCAATCATTTGCCCCGGTCGGCGGAGGCGCTTTCTCAGGCAAGGATCCTTCTAAAGTTGACAGATCTGCTGCTTATAAAGCAAGAGAAATTGCGATTGAATATTTGAAAAAACATCAGCTTCACTATTGTCAGGTTCAGTTAAGTTATGCTATCGGCAAGTGCGAGCCTTTGGCTATCTATATTACTTCAGATAAAGGCGATATTGAAGTAGATGAGAATTTGTATCATCAGTGTTCAGTTTCCAACATCATTAAAGACCTGGATTTATTAAACAAGCATTATTTAGATACTGCTATGTTTGGCCATTTCCAATAAAAACAAAAATCGTGACAGCTAATATCTGCCACGATTTTTTTAATCATACTGTATTAATCTATTCATTAATTTCAGGCAATGAATAAACCTGTTCATCGCCCATTGTGATTAAATACTTGCCTCTTGCTACTGAACTGACATAATTATCGTCCAATAACTTCTCTTTTTCATTTTCGAGATGATCTTTTTCTGCCAATAAACTGTCTAATTCATTTTTTGTTTCATTTACAGCAGCTTTTAATTCAAAAGTAGTATTTACTTCTTTGGCGATGTTTTTCCAAAAGAAAAAGCACATAAGTATCATAAGAGACACAGCAAAACAATTTAGGATCGTTTTTTTGATTGCTTTTTTTGTTTTCTTGTTTCTTCTAATCTTGTCTATCATCAATATCTACCTTTCGTTAATATTATATAGACATCAAATTGATTTTACAAGTTTAGATATTCTGAAGCTATTGTTCGAGATAATATTCATCAATAACCTCATATAAAACAGCTGCATCGTTTTTTCTGACTACTTCTTTTATTTCGTTGACTTTTATTTTCAAAACTCTGTTACCGTATATTATTTCAATGATATCACCTACATTGACCTCTTTAGCCGGTTTGGCTATTTTGCCGTTAACTAATACTCTTGAGTTTTCTGCCAATTCTTTGGAAACTGTTCTCCTTTTTAGAATTCTGGCCACTTTCAAATATTTATCTAACCTCATAATTTACTAATCTCCTGTATTGTTTTAATAATCTGATTCAAATAATTTTTTCGTTTCGGAAATGAAAGGAAAATCTTTCTTTGACGATACTTCAAAGTGATATCGGAAGATATCTTGGATATAAGCTCAAATAGCTTAACCCCATCAACTTTATTTGAGAACTGCTCCGACAAAATCAGCACATTTTCTTTTTCATTCTGTTGATAGTCATCGATTAACGGACTATTCAAAAGCAGCTCTAACTGTTTTTTCAAAAACAAATCATTGATGGTCTTAGGTAATCTGCCATAGAAATCGGTTAAATCTTTATGATACTGCATTAATTGCTGATAATCACTAATGGTATCAAGTTTTTGATAAATCGAGATTTTTTCGTTATCAATTGAGACAAATTCTTTTGGAATATAACCGTTGATATCCTTCACTTTGATTTTCTGCGGCTGGCTTTCCTGTTGTGCAACCCCTTGTTTTTCCTTAATGGCTTTATTTAAGATATCCAAATACAAACTCATACCTATCGTATTAATAAAGCCTGCCTGTTTTTCCCCAAGTAAATCACCCGCTCCTCTAATTGCCAAATCTCGCATTGCTATTTTATATCCCGAACCAAGCTCGGTGAAATCCTTTATAGCCTGAAGTCGTTTTGCAGCAACCTCTGATAATTGCTTATTTGATTTATACAACAAATAAGCATAAGCGACCTTGTTGCTTCTGCCAACTCGACCTCTGATCTGATACAGTTGTGATAAACCGAAATGATCGGCATCCTCAATAATGATTGTATTAACATTTGGTATATCAATACCTGTTTCAATAATAGTCGTACAGATTAAAATATTATATTCTTCTGTAATAAAGCGATACATTACATCTTCAATTTCATCTCTGCTCATTTGACCATGAGCTATCGCAACCTTACTTCCCTTTATCATTACGGATATTTTTCTGGCAATTGAATATATATCACTTACATTGTTATGCAGATAGAATACCTGACCATTTCGAGCCAGTTCTCTTTCGATAACTTCTTTAATTAATTTATCATTTTTCTCAACCACATAGGTTTGAATAGGTATTCTGTTGGAAGGAGCACTTTGAAGCTGCGATAAATTCATTACTCCGACAAGTGACATTTGCAGTGTCCGAGGAATTGGCGTAGCACTGAGCGATAACACATCAACCGAGTTTTTGATCTCTTTGATTTTTTCCTTGGCTACTACCCCAAAGCGCTGTTCTTCATCGATTATCAGTAAACCCAGATCGGCAAAAACAACATCATCACTTAACAGACGATGTGTCCCGATTAAGATATCGATTTTTCCTTCTTTTAATTCCTGTAAGATCAGTTTCTGGGTTGATTGAGGCACAAAGCGGTTGATCATCTTAATCTTAACCGGAAAATTTTTGAACCTGTCAACAAAGGTATTATAGTGTTGCATCGATAGAATTGTTGTCGGACAAAGGTAAGCAACCTGTTTCAAGTCTTTAACTGCTTTAAATGCTGCAACCATCGCTACTTCAGTCTTGCCGAAACCGACATCACCACATAATAAACGATCCATAGGCTTATCGCTTCCCATATCCTGCTTTATTTCTTCGATCGCCTTACTTTGATCGCTGGTTAACTCAAAAGTTCTTGCCTGTTCAAATTGTTCAACATATTTGTCATCTTTACTAAAGCTGTAACCGATTTTTCCTTCTCTTGCCGAATATAGTTTTACCAGCTTTTCCGCAATATCGTTAACTTCTTTTTCAATTTTTTCTTTTGCTTTAGTCCAGCTGTTGCTTCCGAGTTTGCTTAAACGGATGCTGACTGATTCCGAAGAAATGAATTTTCTTACTAATTTAAACTGTTCCAAAGGCACCATCAAAATATCATCATCCCGATAAACGATTTTTAGATAATCTTTTAAGTGACCGTTTATTTCCTTGGTAATAATCCCCTCATAACGTCCGATTCCGTATTGATTATGTACCACATAGTCACCGATTTTTAAGTCTTCATAACTGTCGAGAACAATTGCCTGTTGAAACTTGGAATGATATCTGGTTTTTATCTGGTTTACCCCAAATAATTCTTTTGGTGTCAATACTAGATATTCTTCATAGACAAATCCTTCAAATAATTGCTGGTCGGTATATTGAAGATAATCTATACTTTTCAAACCGCTTAAAGCAAACTGTTGTTCGATTAATTCTCTTTGGACATCGTTCACTACCAAAATGACGGTATACTGTTTAGCCAGTTTGATAATTTGTTCCACAGCATTGTCCAAAGGCAGAAGCGGGAAGAATGACATTTTAATTTTCGTTTTAAAATTATGTTTGCTTGCTAATGATTCGATAATATATGGTTTGTGTTTTTCAATAACCAAATCAAAATCTGCAAATAAATCATAATAATTAAAGAATTTATTTTTTTCAAACAATTCCATAATATATTGGCGATTATCTTCGTCAGCAACCTTTAAATTAGTCTTGACAGCATCATAATCAGAAATAATTAGGCGATAATCGGTAAAATAATCCAGAATTGTGTAATTATTCTCATACAGACTTTGATAACGGTAAAGATAATGTTCGAAAAAATGGCTTTTCAAATAAGATAAGTCCAAAAGAACATTCTCCTTCAACTGTTGATAATCTTTACTGAATTTTTTACTGTTTTCCAACTGTTGAAGAACTTTTTCTTCGATATTATCAAAATCCCGGTCATATATTAAGGTTGATGCCGGTGCTATTTGGATTTCATCGATTGTTTTAATTGTTTTTTGAGTTGAAATCTCAAAAAAACGCATTGATTCTATCTCATCATCAAAAAACTCAATTCTAATCGGTTTGTCATACTGAATGGAAAATACATCTATTACTCCGCCACGCATCGAAAAAGTCAACGGCTGATCAATTCTTGCGACCTGTCGATAGCCGCTTTCGATTAATAACTGTTTTAATTTCAGTAAATCATAAGAACTGTTTACCTTCAAATTCAAAATGTGATTTTTAAAGACTTTTTGACTTGGCAGGTATCTGATAATAGCTGATGGATGAGTGATTACCAGCTTTGGCTTCTGACTCAATAAAGCAGTGGTAAGCACTTCCATCTGACCGCCGTAAATATTTGGCGAAGCTGCCAATTCTTCGACTCTCAACGAATCCTCAACGGCAAAAAGCAGCACATCATCTTGTAATAGGGGGTATAACCTATTAAAGAGTTGTTGTGCTGAATACAGATTTTCTTTTACAACCAGCGTTGTTTTGTTTTGAATTTTGAATGAATTTGACAACAATAATACTTCTTCAATTTCGGTTAATCCCGCTAAACCGGGGATATTCTCATTGAATTTTCTTAATCCGTCATCTTCTTTCAGAAGAGTTAAAAAATCTATCATTGGTCCCCTTTATTGTACTTATTCATCACTCTTTCAAAATCAGTGGTAATAAACTCTATTGCGGCCTCAGCAGCTTTATTTAAGGAGTCATTGTATAATTGCTGCTTATCCTTTTCTATCTGTCCTAAAACATAATCGGCCGTATCAATCAAAGGATTTTTTTCAATCCCGATTCTTATTCTTTTAAAATCTTCACTGTGAAGGTAATTGATAATGCTTTTTATCCCGTTATGACCGCCTGAAGAGCCTTTAGGTCTTAATCTTAGTTGACCGTATTTTAAATCCAAGTCATCATAAATCACTAATATATCCTCAATATCAATTTGATAATAATTAATAATCTGACTGACAGCTTGCCCGGAATTATTCATATAGGTTTGAGGTTTTACTAAGATTAACTGTTTATTTCTGGCGGTTAAAGCGTTAAATTCTTTTTTATTGATTTCTATATTCAATTTGTCCGCAATTCTGTCTAAAACCATAAATCCGGTATTGTGTCTTGTTTTTTCATACTGCTTACCTGGATTGCCTAGTCCCACAATCATCTTCATTCCATCACCCTCTTTGCTTCTATATTTTATACTATTTATTATCGCTGTCAATCAATTGACTGATAACATAATAGCCGCACAACAAACCGCCGTAAGCAGGAACGAATATCATTGAACCTAAAGATTCTTTCGCTGCCGAGCTGTCTTCAAGAGGCTGTTTTTGACAAAAGACAACAGGAATTTTTAGACTGACTCCGTTTTTTCTGGCCTGATAGCGCAAACTTCTAGCCATAGGATCATCAAAAGTTTTATCTAAAGTAGTGATTGTCAGATTTTGCGGATTTAATCTTCTTGCCATTCCAAGCGCGCTGATAAATGGAATATTGTTTTTTTGAAGATATTTCCATAAAGCTACTTTAGAACTCATCGTATCAATAGCGTCAACCACAAAATCGACTTTTTCATTAAAGAATTCAGTAATGTTATCTTGATTTAGAAATGCCTGATGCTCAATGACAACAGCATCGGGATTAATTGCCTTAATTCTTTCACTAAACAGTTTCGATTTACTTTGGCCGACGCTGTCGGAAAGGGCTATAATCTGACGATTGATATTGCTTATATCAACTTCATCTTTATCAATAATGATGAGTTTCCCGATACCGCTCCGACATAATGATTCAACCGCATATCCGCCGACACCGCCAAGACCTACTACCATTACGGTTTTTTGAGCCAGTAGTTCTCTTTTTTCCTGTCCAATCAAATTGTCAATTCTTTCAAACCTGTTCATCATTAATAAACCTTTCAATTATATTCATAACATTTTGAGGGAAATTTTCATCTAATATATCAAACCATTGTACATCCATCTGATTTTTAAACCAAGTATATTGTCTTTTCGCAAACTGTTTCGTATGCGTTTTAATCTCCTGGATACATTGCAGCAAGTCCTTCTGCTTTAAATAATACGGAATCATTTCCTTATATCCGATGGCTTGAAAACAATGACTGTCAATCGAATAATCGGAAAACAGCTGTTCTATTTCATTTACTAGCCCTTCCTCAATCATTAAATCAACTCTTTTATCTATTCTTTCCCTTAAAATCTCACGATCTACGGTTAAATCCAATAATAAAGTATCATAAATCAATTCGTGTTTTTGGCTTTCTTCTTGTTGTGATTTTGTTTGACCGCCATCAGCGATTAATAAGGCTCTGATAATTCGCTTTCGATTATTCGGATGAATTTTTAAACTGCTCTGATAATCTCGGCTTTGCAGCATTTCGTATAGTTGTTGATTGGTATACTCATCATATTTTCTGTCATTAACTTCTTTTTGTTCGACAAAGTTGTAATCATACAACAAAGCCTTGATGTATAAACCTGTCCCTCCGACAACAATTGGAGTTTTACCCTTTTTGATGATTTCTTGTATTGCTGACCTGGCATCTTTTTGAAATCTGGCAACATTGTAGTTTTCATCCACGTCTAAATAATCCAATAAATAATGTTGGATTCCCTGCTGTTCTTGCGGTTTAATCTTGGCACTTCCGATGTTTAATTTTCGATAAACCTGAATACTGTCCCCATTGACTATTTCACCGTTAAATCTTTTTGCAACCTCTATTGATAGACTGCTTTTTCCTATGGAAGTTGGCCCAACGATTACTATTACTTTATCCACGTTTAAACTCCTTAAATAACTGTTTATCACTTATTGTAATCATGGTTGGTCTGCCATGCGGGCAATTAAACGGTTGCTGACAATTTGATAACCTCGCTAACAGTTTTTTGCTTTCTTCAACACTTAAATAATGATTAAATCTAACCGAGCTGTGGCAGGCCAAAGAAGCTATTTTTTCTTTTCTGATTTCCAAAACATTCATCTGCTTATCATTTATTACATCAGCAATTAACTGATTTAAAAAATCTATTTCATCGATATTTTCAAAGAAATAAGGAACTTCTCTTAGCATTAAAGTTGTAGCAGAAAACTGCTCAAAATGGATATTGACACAAGCTAATTTCTCATTCAATTCATCAATCCGATTAACAGTGGCAATATTTGTTTCAATCAGCAACGGAACTAGAAGCATTTGTGTTTTTACTTCTTTACTTGCGATCTGATTTTGAATTTCTTCATACATACACCTTTCTTGGGCGGCGTGCTGATCGATAATATACAGGTTATCTTCATCACTGGCGATTATATATTTTCCATGATACTGACATAAATAACTAAATCTTTCAATGAGATTATTACCTAAATCATCATCTCTGTCCAACAGTGTTTGTTGAACAATCATTTTCTGCTTCGGCAGACTTTCAGCTGTTATTTCCTGTTTTTCTTTTTGACTGTTTAACAACATATCTGAAGGATAATAAGTTTTTGCTAAGGCTTTTTCGACATTTTCTTTTATTAATGCCGCTAATTGACGCTCTTTTGACAGTCTGACTTCCCATTTTGATGGATGAACATTGACATCTACCAATTGATAATCAGCCTTAATATTCAATACTACAATCGGATATCTATTATCCATAATATACTGTTTATAAGCATCTAACACTGCATTGGTCAGCAAAAAACTTTTAACCACTCTATTGTTGATAAAGATATTGATATATTGCTTGCTGCTTCTTGTGATTACCGGTGATATTACACATCCTTCAACCTCAAAATCAAAGTCTTTAAAATTGACTTCAATGGCTTTCCGGGCGGTTTCAACTCCGTAAATCATCATAATGGTTTCCTGTAAATTGTTTGACCCGTTGGTTTGCAGTTTTACTTTATCATTATCGGTTAGTAAAAAAGCAATATCAGGATGAGCTAGAGCAAATTTCGACAGTAAATCGATAATAGCAATCAATTCCGTATTGGCACTCTTTAAATGTTTAAGTCTGGCCGGGGTTTTATAAAACAAGCTCTGAACTTTTATTGTCGTTCCCAAGTCACAACCGGCCGGTTTAACTTCTTTGATTTGCCCGTATTCAATTACTACTTTCGTTTGATCGGTTCCATCGCTGGTATACATTTCCAATTTGCTGACTGAAGCAATCGACGGTAAGGCTTCGCCTCGGAAACCCATAGTATGAATATTCCATAAATCCTGTTCATATTCTATCTTACTTGTCGCATGACGGCCAAAAGCCGCAGTAGCGTCCTTTTTATCCATTCCGCAGCCGTCATCTCTTACTTCAATAGAATCTAATCCTCCGTTTTGTAAATGAATTTCTATTTTATGACTATTAGCATCTATTGAGTTTTCCACTAATTCTTTAACTACCCCCATTGGTCTTTCGACAACTTCTCCGGCAGCTATCATATTTTTTAGGTGTTCATTTAGATACTTTATCTTACTCATTTCACTTTTCCTTTATTATTTCTTTTAATTTAGCCACAAATTGTAAAGCTTCAAGCGGAGTCATATTATTTGGTTCAGCCAAATTTAACAACTCTTTGATTTGTTTTAAATCGGCAGGAACTGTTTCCATCATAATGATCTGACTTTGATCATTATTGATTTTTTTGTTTTTAATTAGATTTAAAAGCAGGATATTGGCCCTGTCTATTACTGCCTGAGGTAATTTAGCCAATGAAGCAACATGAATTCCGTATGATTTATCAGCTTTGCCATCTTTGACTTTATATAAAAAGCTGATTTCCCCATTATGTTCATTTACCATTACATGCTTATTTTTTACATGCTCCATATTGTTTTCTAAGTTAGTCAATTCATGGTAATGGGTACTGAATAAGGTCTTTGCCATTATCGTTGTATCGATATATTCTAAAATTGCCTGGGCCAGTGCCATACCATCATAGGTTGAAGTTCCTCTACCGATTTCATCAAAGACAATTAAGGAGTTTTTAGTCGCATTGCTTAAAGCATTATTTGCTTCTATCATCTCAACCATAAATGTTGACTGACCGGATAAGATATCATCATTTGAGCCAATTCTTGTGAATATTTTATCAAATAGTGGCAAATTTGCGGATTTTGCCGGAATATAACAACCCATTTGAGCCATAATACACAACAGGACGCATTGTCTCATATATGTACTCTTACCACCCATATTCGGTCCGGTGATAATAATTGTCGAATTATCATTATCCATCCTTAAATCATTGGCAACATACTTTATGTCTTTAAAGGAATCAAGAATAGGATGTCTTCCGGCAACTATCTCCACGATGCCTTCATCATTATAGCTCGGTCTTACATAACCGTAGTTACTGCTGACTTTTGCCAGACTGTACAAAGCATCAACAAGCGCTAAGACTTCAGCTAGTTTTTGCAGTTTGGTTATCTTTTCTTTTATTGCCTCGACTAACTGGGCAAATAATTGTTGTTCCAAAAGAATACTCTTTTCCTGGGAATGGAGTATTAAGTCTTCTTTTTCTTTTAATTCTTCTGTAATAAACCTTTCAGAAGTAGTCAATGTTTGTTTTCTCTGATAGCCCCATTGAGGGTCGATCTGGGACAAATTCGATTTGGAAATTTCGATATAATAACCAAATACTCGGTTATATCCGATTTTCAAATTCTTTATTTGAGTTTTTTCCCGTTCACTTTGTTCTAAGGAAGCAATCCAATTTTTACCCTGTTTTTGAATTTGCCGATACTGGTCTAACTGCTGGTTATAACCGTCCTTAAAAACGCCACCGTCTCTTAATAACTGCGGAACGTCTTCTACTAAGGCATTTTCAAGCAAACTGTATACCTCTTGGCAATCATGGATGTCATCGTATTGCGGATATACCTTACTGTCTTTAAGAATTGATAATATCTCAGGAACAACGGCCAATGTTTTTTCCAGACGCAACAGATCTTTCGGGCTTACGCTGCCATAACCAATCCGGGCAATAATTCTTTGCAGATCATAAATTTGACCTAATAACTGTTTAAGCTGTTCCCTAGTGATAAAATTCTTATTAAGATACTCGATAAAATCTAATCGGTCATTGATTTCTTTTAAATCCCTCAACGGTCTGATTATCCATTTTTTTAATAATCTTGAACCCATCGCACTACGGCAATTATCTAAAAAAGAATATAAAGTTATTGCTTTATTGTTATTCTTGCCGGCGGTGGTTAACTCCAAAGATGTCATAGTTGAATAATCCATTTTCAGATACTTATTCTCATCAATGACTTCAAAAGGAAGCAATTGACTCATGCTTCTTTTTTGAGTTATTTCCAAATAATTCAGCAGTAAGCCGATTGCATCAATTAAATTTGTATCATTACAGTTGATTAATAAATTTTTATATTTACTGTCAACAGTACAATTTTCACAATTAGAAACGGCAATTTGATAGCTGTTTGTCAAATACTTTAGCGTGTTTTTATCAAAACTGCTTTTGGTGACAACTTCTTTGATTTCATTGCTAATCAAAGTTTGCAGCAAGCTGACATTATCATGAAGAATATTGATCATCTTGCTTTCGCCGGTTGTTATATCGCATATTGCCAAACCATAACCGTATCTGTAATCAATCAACGAAGCTATATAATTGCTTTTGGCATCATCTGACAATTCTTCCATTATTGTTCCCGGCGTTACAACTTTAATAACATCTCTTTTTACCAGACCGATTGCTGTGGTAGGATCCTCTAACTGTTCGACAATCGCCACTTTATAGCCCTTATTAATTAAACGCTGAATATACCCGTTAACAGCATGAAAAGGTACTCCACACATCGGTACCTTCTCTTCCACTCCGGCATTTCGGCCGGTTAATACTAAATCTAATTCAGTTGAAGCCGTTTTTGCATCATCAAAAAACATTTCATAAAAATCTCCCAAGCGATAAAACACCAGCGCATCAGGATATTTTTCTTTTATTTCAAGATAATGAGTCATCATCGGTGTATATTCACTCATTCTTTTACCCCTTAATTCTTTCTAAACTTATAACATACCTGCAAATCTTTTTGCTGTTTTCTGATTTTACGGCATATTTCCGAACTGGCAGGTCCACAGAAAATAACAAAACCATAATATCTTTCGATTATGCGATATGGACGATCTTCCAATAAAGATTTACTGTCTAATTTTGTCTTATCATCAAGCACAACTGTAATCCATCTTGCTGATGAAGTGATTTTTTTAATGTTATTTAAACCGCCTAAGGCAGATACAATACTGTAAAGATCTTTCTTTTTTTCTTCTTTATCC
>JBJFHD010000018.1:0-6710 GCA_051893335.1 Erysipelotrichaceae bacterium
TGTATACTTACAAATGGATATATTCTATTAAAAAGACAATAGTATAGTATTATCAATCAATAAAAAGTATTATGACATTAGCAGCAAATTAGATAATTGTAATCAGATATAAAGAATGCTTGTTGTTAAAAATCATGAGAAAGGGGGACTAAAACATGGAATATAGACAGTTACCTCATGGCAGTGAAAACGAACAGTTTAGTGTTATCGGACTGGGAATGGGAGGCATCCAGCATACTCCAGCCGAGGAAATCGAAGCAATCATCCGCAAGGCTATAGCCAATGGAATAAATTATTTTGATTTATGCGCAGGTGCAGAGCAGTATATCAGCCCTTTGGCAAGGCCATCAAGGGTCAAAGAGAAAAGGTGTTTTTGCAAGTGCATTTTGGTGCCGTTTATGATGAAAACGGCGAATACGGCTGGTGTCGGGACTTTGCAACCATTAAGAAAACCTTTCTTTGGGAATTAGAAACTTTAGCTACGGATTATGTAGACTTTGGTTTTCTTCATTGTGTTGATGAAGAAGAAGATTTTAAGAAACTTATAGAAATCGGAGTTTTTGATTATTTAAGAGAATTGAAATCACAAGGGATTGTTCGCCATATCGGCTTTTCATCGCATACCCCATCGGTGGCAAATAAAATAATTGATACCGGAGTTGTTGATATGATGATGTTTTCAATCAATCCTGCTTACGATTTTGAAAAAGGCGATGAGTATGGCATTGGTTCAATCAAAGAACGCTTCCAATTGTTCCAGCGTTGTCAGCTGGAAGGTATTGGGATTTCAGTTATGAAACCGTTTTTTGCCGGAAGGCTTTTATCTGATGAACAATCACCGTTCGGAGTCGCATTAAACCATTACCAGTGTTTGCAGTATGCTTTAGACCGTCCAGGAGTGTTGGTGGCAATTGCCGGTGTGCAAACTATGGAACATCTTGATAAGTTACTAGGTTTTTCGCAGGCTTGCGAAGAAGAAAAAGATTATTCCATAATCGGTAGTTTTACGGCTGATACCATTACCGGTACCTGCGTTTACTGTAATCATTGTCAGCCTTGTCCAGCCGGTATTGATATCGGTTTGGTAAACAAATATTACGACTTGGCTTTGGTTGGCGATACTTTGGCAGCAAATCATTATGACAAACTATCTATTAAAGCAGACAGCTGTTTGCATTGCGGTCATTGTGAGGACCGTTGTCCTTTTAAAGTAAAACAGGAAAGCCGGATGGGAACAATTGCGGAATATTTTAAATGAAGGAGGAAAAGGAAATGAATGCTTATTTTGATAACATAAAAAAGAACTTTGGTTTCGGGTGTATGCGTTTACCAATGGTCGATGGTGAGGTAGATTATACCGAAACCAAAAAAATGGTTGATACTTTTTTAGCTAATGGATTTAACTATTTCGATACAGCCCATGGCTATTTACACGGAAAAAGTGAGGTTGCCATTAAGGAATGTCTTACTTCCCGTTATCCTCGTGAAGCATACATTTTGACAAACAAGTTATCAACACATCATTTCAATAATAATGAGGAAATTCGTCCGCTTTTTGCCAGTCAATTGCAGATTTGCGGAGTGGAATATTTTGACTTTTATTTGATGCATGCTCAGGACAAGAATTTTTTTGCCAAATATAAGAAGTGCAGAGCTTATGAAACAGCTTTGGAATTCTTGAAAGAGGGAAGAATTAAACATTTAGGCATTTCCTTCCATGATAAAGCTGCCGTACTGGAGCAGATACTGATGGAATATCCTCAAGTTGAGGTCGTACAGATTCAATTGAACTATGTTGATTTTGATGATCCTTCCGTAGAAGCCGGAAAATGTTTGGAAGTATGTCGTAAATATAATAAACCGGCGATTATCATGGAACCTGTCAAAGGCGGTTCACTGGTAAATCTTCCTTCAGAAGCACAACAGATATTTGATCAGCTAAACGGTGGAAGCAATGCGAGTTATGCGATTAGATTTGCGGCCAGTCAAGAAGGGGTAATGATGGTGCTTTCCGGTATGGGAAATATGGCGATGATGAATGATAATATCAGTTACATGAAGGATTTCCAACCGTTGAATAATGAAGAAAATCTTGCCGTTAAAAAAGTATGTGAGATTTTTAAGAGCATGGGCACTATTCCGTGTACGGCTTGCCGTTATTGCACAGAAGTATGCCCGCAACATATTGCGATTCCTGATTTGTTTGCCTGTCTGAATTCCAAAAAGATTTTCGACAACTGGAATACCGGCTATTATTATCGAAATATACATACTCAACAAGGCAGCAAAGCTTCTGATTGCATCAAATGCGGACAATGTGAGCGAATTTGCCCGCAACATTTGAAAATTAGGGATTTGCTTCAGGAAGTATCCAAAGAATTTGACTAATTATTTGATAGTAAAACGAACCCTGAAAAAAGCTATTGTATAAAATGACTTAAAAGGGTTCTTTTTTATTGGACAATAGTATTTTAGCTGCGGAAGTAAAATGATTTAATAGAAAGATTATTTCTAAAAAAATCTATACTGAAACAAAAGAGGGGTATATAATATTTTTATTGGTTAGCAGTTGCTAATTGAATGATAGATACAGGATAAGGAGGCTATCTCTATGGCTACATTAAAAGATGCGAAAATCGGCGAAAGCGTTGTTGTAAAAAAACTAAACGGTGAAGGCTCATTACGTCAGCATTTTTTGGATATGGGAGTAATTCCCGGAACAGAGCTTACGGTTATAAAATATGCTCCGATGGGAGATCCGGTTGAACTGTTAATTCATGGCTATAAACTTACGCTTCGTTTGGCCGATGCTGATAAGATTGAAGTTGAACCTTCAAAGTCTAGTGGAGATACTCTTTTTCAAAAAGAAAATACAAAAGCTTCTAACCATCCCGGACTTGGTGAAGGGGGGAAGTTTCATCCGAAAGGAAGCGGTAATCCTCTACCGGAAGGCACATTGTTGACTTTCGCCTTGGTAGGAAATCAAAATTGCGGTAAAACAACCTTGTTTAATCAGCTGACCGGTGCTAATCAACACGTCGGTAATTTTCCTGGAGTAACAGTTGACCGTAAAGATGGCGTAATTAAAGGTCAACCCAATACCTTAGTAACCGATTTGCCGGGCATTTACTCGATGTCACCTTATAGCAGTGAAGAAATTGTATCTCGTAACTTTGTTTTAAACGAAAAACCTAAAGCAATCATTAATATTGTCGATGCAACCAACATCGAAAGAAATCTGTATTTGACTATGCAGCTTTTGGAAATGGATGTGCCTATGGTTGTAGCGTTGAATATGATGGATGAGGTTGCTGAAAACGGAGGCACAATCGATATCAACGAAATGGAAAACCAACTTGGGGTTGCTGTTGTACCGATTTCAGCGGCTAAAAACCAGGGAATAAATGAACTGGTTGAGCATGCCATTCATGTTGCCAAGTATCAAGAGAAACCAGTGCGACAGGACTTTTGTGATGAAAGCGATCATGGCGGAGCAATTCACCGTTGTCTGCACAGCATTTGTCATTTAATCGAAGATCATTCAAAAGCAATTGAAATGCCATTGAGATTTGCGGCAAGCAAAGTGGTTGAAGGTGATGCTTTGGTAATGTCGCAATTAAAACTTGATCAAAATGAAAAAGAAACGATTGAACATATTGTCTTGCAGATGGAAAAAGAATGTGAACTCGATCGGAGCGCTGCCATTGCAGATATGCGCTACTGTTTTATAATGAAAATATGCAACAAGTGCGTCAAAAAACCGAAAAAGAGCAAGGAAAGCATTCGCAGTGAAAAGATCGATCGTATATTGACAGGGAAATGGACAGCAATTCCAGTATTTGTACTCATAATGGGTCTGGTCTTTTGGCTGACATTCGAATTAGTCGGCGGTACGCTTCAAGGATGGCTGGAAATTGGCATAGATAAATTGACTGCTTTAGCAGATCAAGCCTTTACCTTAGCCGGAGTAAATGAAGTAATTCATGGTCTGGTCATTGATGGTATATTTGCCGGGGTTGGTTCTGTATTGAGTTTTTTGCCGATTATTGTTACTTTGTTTTTCTTCCTTTCTATGCTGGAAGACAGCGGTTATATCGCCAGAGTTGCTTTCTTTATGGATAAACTACTGCGTAAGATCGGACTTTCCGGCAGGAGCATTGTTCCTATGCTGATTGGCTTTGGCTGTACTGTTCCGGCCGTCATGTCTACCAGAACATTGCCAAGTGAGCGGGATAGAAAAATGACAATTCTATTAACCCCATTTATGAGTTGCACAGCCAAGCTACCTATCTATGCTTTCTTTGTTGATGCATTTTTTCCAAATCACAAAGCAATTATTATGATCGGTCTGTACTTTTTGGGCATAATAGTGGGTATTTTAGTAGCACTACTATTCAAGAATACCCTCTTTAAAGGTGAAGCAGTGCCATTTGTAATGGAGTTACCAAATTATCGTTTGCCTTCGGCAAGAAATGTCGGTCAACTGCTTTGGGAAAAAGCCAAAGATTTCCTGCAAAGAGCATTTACCGTTATTCTTTTAGCAACCATTGTTATTTGGTTGTTGCAAAGCTTTGATTTGCGTTTTAATCTTGTTGATGATCAGCAAAACAGTATTCTTGCGATTATTGCCGGCTGGCTTTCTCCGCTGATGAAACCGTTAGGTTTAGGGGACTGGAGAATCTGCACATCTTTGATCAGCGGATTTTTGGCAAAAGAAAGCGTAGTATCTACTCTTGAGATATTGTTCGGTCAAAGTGTTGCATCTGTGATGAGTGTTTCTTCAGCAGCTTCATTGTTAGTCTTTTCATTGCTCTATACTCCTTGTGTTGCGGCTATTGCTTCAATTAAACGAGAACTGGGCGGAAAATGGGCATTTGGGGTTGTTATCTGGCAGTGTTTGATTGGCTGGATTTGTGCATTTATTGTCCATACAATCGTAATTTTGCTCTAAATGTTGTGCTGTCGGACATTAGAATTTTTGGGATTATGCAATATTGATTGTGGTTGCAATTGTTGTTTTGTGGGCAATAATAAAGATTAAGCGTAATAAAAAACAGGTTATAGCCGTTTGCGGTTGTGACGGCAGTTATTGTAACGGCTGTAGCTGTTACAAATAAGAATAAATTGTCTTAATAAAAAGCAATAACAGCAAATCTTTTATCGGTTGATAATAAAGCGTATCAAAAAAATGACTATGGTAGATACTGTAGTCATTTTATTTCGGGAAAGCATACGGATATAAATTATCTGACTTATTAGTAATATAACAAATAAGAAATATTCAGACCAAAAAAGATAAAGCAGTCTAATATCCGACCGAAAATTTCATCCTATCATTTATTCTCAACAAAAAACTCTCTTATACTTTGTTTTGATAGGGCATGAGAGTTTGTTTGATAAATTCATTGGCATTTGGTTTTTAACAGGTTCAAAGTATCCTCGTAATGCTCTTGGTTAATTACTCGATAATGTATCCAACCACCATCACTGTAGGGGTATTTATTGTCGATAATATTTCGAGATTTTATTAGAACCCACCAAAAACGGGCAGTTTCAGGCTGTTTAAGACGATAGTTGAAAAGTTTACCAACGCAAAAATTATGCTTTTTTTCGCTGTTTTTACCCATTGGAAAGAACCGTGGAAAGAACAGCGGAAAGAACAGAATAAACACATCAACAACGGCAATACACGGTAAACCCTGCACCGACTGAAACATTTACGAGGTGTATTGCTATGAATGAAACCGCAATCAACTGGGATTCAATCCCCGATATTATTACCAAAGACCAACTCTATCAAATCTGCCACATTAGAAAGTCAACGGCTTTGTATTTGCTTCGCAGCGGCAAGATACCGTGTGAATACACGGGCAAGAAAACCAGCTGTTACAAAATCAAAAAGGCTGATGTTATTACATATCTTGAAAAGAAAAAAGTATTCCCCGAATCCTATTCCGCACCGGCGGGGTGGCACAAGGGAAATTATACCGTCAAAATGAGCGCCGAAGTACCCGAATAGACTCTTGAAAATAAGAAGCTGTATTACACGGAACTGTTTGCTCAATATCACGATGTGATGACTACGACCGAAATTTCAAAAGTAATCGGCTACGGCACAACGTCAATAAATGATTGGCGCAGGAAAGGACATCTCAAAGCGTTCAAGAGGAACAATATGAATCACATTCCGAAAGTCTACTTGATAGAATTCTGCTGTTCAAAATACTTTCTCACTATTACCTGCAAATCCGATTGGCATATCCGAACGCTACAAGAATTCCCTCGTTGGAAACAGATTCGTGGCATGAAAGAATAATAGATTTGCTGAACTGCAATTTAGTCAATTACGATTTACTAATTTGTGATTTACTAAGTCATTTGGATACAGTATGCATTAATCAAAATTACACATTCGACTTTCATCCGCCTCCTTTGTACAATATAGGTGCAAAGGAGGTTTTTACTATGACTGACACATTATTTGAACACTTCGGCGGCAACTTTACACAGGTTGGCGACTATCTCTTGCCGGACTTGTCGTTACCGGCGGAAAAAGAACCGGGGAATATCGGCGTGTGGGCATTAAGACACAAACGGTATTTGAAACAACATCATAAGGTGCTGTTCTACAATCTACTCGCTTCCGGCAAACTTGATTCCCACCTTGCCGACATCGAAGAACAGGCACAACAACTTTTTCTCCGGCTGGT
>JBJFHD010000019.1:0-1547 GCA_051893335.1 Erysipelotrichaceae bacterium
CTAGGGTTTTATTTTGTATTTGTTTGAGTTGTTTATTTTTTTACAGCTCCTTTTTCATTAATTTAATAAATGCTATGGATTAACCGTTACAACAACAGTCTTTTGTTGACCGGCATTTGATTTAATTTCAATCTGGAATCCTTCCGGATTAGAATATGTGTTGTTTAAAGTTAAACTCAACTTTCTTTCACTGGTACTGTAACTTGAATCTGAAACCAATGATTTAGTGTCTTTTATACGGAACATAAACTGAAGATTACCGACAATTCCTAATGTTTCGCCCGATTTAATCGTTACAGAATTATCTGAAGCACTTCCACCAAAATAAGTAAGGCTTAATTCCGGTTCAACAAAGATAGTTCCATCTGCTGATTTTGAACCGACTGTTGCTGTAATCTTAATAGCAACCTGAGATGAACTCCAGTTGTCTCTGGCAGTAAATGTATAAGTACCGTCGCCGTTATTAGTCGCATAAGCAACCGCATTAGCACCAGTAGCATCCGGATAAGATACTGTTAAATACTTAGAATCAACTTTAGGTGAAGTAGAAACAGTAACTGTTGTTGAATCAGTTGCTCCATTATACTTTGAAATATAAGCCTTAGTAACAGTTATCGAAACACTTTCAACATTGCTGGTAACTGTTGCTGTTGCTTTCTTGCCGTTAGAAGCAGTAGCAGTGATGGTTGCACTACCGATACCGACTGCTGTGACATTTCCCTTACTATCTACGGTAATAACACTGCTGTCACTGGTAGACCATTTAACGCTCTTATCGCTGGCATCACTAGGTGAAACAGTTGCGGTTAAACTGCCTGACTGACCGATGATTAAATTCAATGAAGATTTATTTAAGGAAATTGAACTAACCGCAACAGTTGTCGGCTTGTTCTCAGTCCAGCTAGCATGTAAAGTCAAATCACTTTCCAAAACAAAACCGTCTGTTACTTCATTACCGTCATCATCTACCCATTTATCGAAAGTATAACCTTCTCTGGTTGGATTTTCCGGCAAAGTCAGCTCGCTGCCCTTTTGTAATGTCAGTGTTTCAACTGCCGAACCACCGGCACTGTCAAAGGTAACCGTAACATATTCGATGATTTCTTCTTCTGATTGATAAATAGCTTTTAAAGTAATATCCTTGGTAACGATAAAACCGTTAGATACTTTTACACCATCTAATTGCCATTCAACAAATACATAACCTTCCTTAACTGGATCCTGCGGTAAAACAAGCTGACTGTTTTCACTTACGGTTAAGCTGGCAATTTCAGTTCCGCCATCAGTATCAAAACTAACCGTATATGTTTTATCCTTTGATGGTAAAATAAACAAAACAAGAGCTAATACGATTAAAATAACCGCAATTACCCCCCCAATAATCAATTTTTTCTTTTTACTCATTAATGTTCCTCCCTGAGCAATTTTTTCATTCTATCAAGATTTTAACCAACAAGCAAAGTATTGTCAATACTTTCACTATAAAGAAAAAGGAGAAGTATAAAAAAATCTTTGGTAAATATCCCACTTACCCAGTAGCTGATGCA
>JBJFHD010000020.1:0-1533 GCA_051893335.1 Erysipelotrichaceae bacterium
AGGAGTAATGTAAATGCAGTTAAATGAATCAATTAAACTTTTTTGTTTAAAGTACGGAATTTCACAATCAGAGCTTGCAAGAAGATTGAATAAATCACCGCAAGCGTTTTCTCAAAAGGTCAATAGAGGTACGTTATCTTTGGACGATCTGGAGGAGATTGCTATTGTTACCGGTTGCAAGCTGGAATGCTCGTTAGTATTAAAAACGGGTGAAACGATTAAAATTAATGAATAGGGGGGTAAAATATGATTTGTTATATAGAAGGTGATATCTTTAGTAGCCCTGCACAAGTCATCGTCAACGCCGTAAATACTGTCGGGGTTATGGGTAAAGGTATTGCATTATCTTTCAAAAACAGATATCCCAGGATGTTTGAGCTGTATAAGGACGCCTGTGAAAAGAAAAAGTTTCAGATGGGCAAATTAATGCTTTGCCGTGAAATAGATCATACAATTTTACTTTTCCCTACAAAGGAGAATTGGCGTAATCCTTCTAAAATCGAGTATATAAAAAAGGGACTCGATAAGTTTGTTAAAACCTATGCTGAAAAGAATATAACGTCAATTGCATTTCCAAAGTTAGGCTGCGGAAACGGTGATTTGGATTGGAATGAGGTCAGACCTATAATGGAAGAATTTTTAAGACCACTTCCCATTGACGTATATATTTATCTCGGTCCGGGAGAGAGTGTTATACCTGAACACAAACAACCCCAAGAGATGCAAAAGTGGTTAAGAGAAAATGCAAAAGATATGTCCTTCAATGGGTTGATTGATGATATAAAATTTCAATCAGCGATGTTGCCTTATGAGTTTTCTATTAATGGTGCAAAAGTTAGCGCTTTCTATAATGACGGATTATTTTTTGAAATTGATAAAGATCAACGTGTTATTTCGGAAGACGACTTTTTTAAGATTTGGGATGAAATCAGAAGTCGTAGCGTGTTTGAAGAAAGCGATGAACAAGATAAGTCTCTGATTTATGAGTTGCTTGTTTCGTTAGGTTATCTGACTAAAATTAAAATTCAGGACAAGGCAACAAAAGAAATGAGAAACGGTTATCAACTTAATGAAGGACTTGGTCGCACTTTCATAGCTCAGGAGGTTTAAATGACCTATCGTGATATAATTGAAAACAATAAAAAAATATCTGCTGTTTCCTGGTGGGTTAACTTTGCCTTTCATTATACAGACGTTTCAAATGCGGTCAATATACTAAAAACAGGAAAGCTGTTCAGTAGAATGAAGGCTGAAAATAGCAATTTGATGGTGAATGATAATGCGAGTCGTCAGGTTATTGATATGACGGTTAGCGGTGTTCAGTCATACGTCAGATTTTATTTCAGACCGCTTACACCTACTCAATATTATAACGAAGGGTATAAACACCCTCAACTGAGATTTCACGGGGAAGATAATGCGAATATACCTGTACCTATATTTTTTGCATTCAATCTTGAAAAACTGTTGAATGATGGTAATACTCAATTTTCAAATCTTTCACAGGCAGGATATGGATCCGTATTGCGTAAA
>JBJFHD010000021.1:0-28605 GCA_051893335.1 Erysipelotrichaceae bacterium
AGGGTTTTATTTTGTATTTGTTTGAGTTGTTTATTTTTTTACAGCTCCTTTTTATTATCTATGAAAAAAAGGAGCTGAGTGCTCCTTGTTGTGATTTGATATTATTGAATGATAAAACTGCGAATAATATCCCGATATGTTTTATTGTAAAGGCAGTTGATAAAAATCGGCTGTTGGTGTAAAAATTGTTTCAAAAGGAAAGATATGATGGCTGAATGTTCATTAGTTCCCAATCCCCGGCTGTAGAAAATAAATACTGTATTTTTATTCTTCTTCCAGGTGATTGGTTCACGATTGATAAAGACATCAAATTTCGGTTGATCAAATTTATATGCCATTGGGCACATCATGACAATTCCGTTAGTTTTTTCAAAAGAAATAAAACTATCTCTTAATAACAAATCGTGGATAAAACTGGCTTTGTCTCCAACATGTTCGGCATATCTTTGATAAATCGCATCAAACAGTTCCTCTTTGTGGGTGAAATTGGTTTTAATCAGATTCTTTTCGGTGAAAATCTCTTTAGCCTTGTTGAGAATAATTCTCTTCAAATAAAGTGACATACTGTTAAAAGAGTTTTTCGCATGGATATGACCGTAGAAGATGATATCGTTGTTGTACTTAACCAAATTGTTATTTTCTCGCAATTTGTAGTTAGTCAGCAACAAATCATATTGGTTAACCTTGTCAGAGTAAATATCTCCGTTATTGAGAATATCCAGACGGGCAAAAATATTTGGAAATTGAGATAAAATACGATATCTGACATTTTTGGCCTGGTAATAGCCATCTCTGGCTGTGATTGCCGCATTGAGATTATAGTGAAAAGTATTTAGATTTTGGTGAGTTAAACAGGAATTATTAAATATATAATAACTGCCAATTAAGTCACTTTCTTTTAAAATGATATTATGTTTCAGCTTGTAGAACAAAGCAAAGCAACCGCATAAATCACAGCTGAATAAACCCATCCGGATTGAATGATATAGATTTTCGTCATCGCTGACAAAACCGAATTTTAATCTCAGCTGCAAAGAATATAAGTATTTACTGAAATCCTGATAAAAATCCTCATCAAAGAATTCAGGCAAATAGTAATAACTGTTGATAAATGAAACTAATTCATCGATTTCTTCCTTGAACTGCTGCTTCAAGGAGTCATCAACCTTGGTCGGTGACAAACAGCAGGCAATGTATGCCGAAAAAGCTACTTTTTCGCTTTCAGGATAATCCAAAGGATAAAATGCCTGAAGGTTATCGAAAATTTCATTCGCTACCTGATAGGTCGGCAGCTGTTTGGCCAGATTAACCACCTCAGTGCTGAAGTTAAAACGATTATTCTGCTTTTGTCTAATATGAGATAAAATAACCCAATTGGTCAAGGAGTGCGAATTTATTTGATTAAGCTCAAACGGTAATTGTTCGTGCTGCATAATTGTAGTGTAAATTATATCCCTGATTCGAGTTTTTAATCTGATATTTTCCAGTAAATCAAAATAAAACGGTTCATCAAATTTCATCTCGGAGTGGGTATTCACTTTCTCTAATAACGATATACAATTCCTGATTGACCATTCATTTCCCTCAATGTAGAAACCGCTGTTTCTTTTGTTCTTTAATTCCAAAGCAAAACTTTTACAGATTAACCGGACATTTTCCAGAATTCTGAAAACAGTGGATTTGGAACAATAAAGGATTCTCATCATTTTTTCCAGTGATACTTCATGATCGCTGCTTAACAGTCTGAATAACAGAATGTAGGCACTCGAAAGATTTGATACATCAAGATACTTGAAACGGTCAATGTTCTCGATTTCTTTGGCCAAGTAAAAATTACCCAGTTCTTCATCGGTGACTACCATGCAATAGCCGGAAGAAATCTTTGAGTCGATAAAACAGCCTTTATCGGCCAAGTAATCATTGATGGTACCGACAGATTTTCTGATGGTATTAACCGATACCGAACAGATGGTGCTTAAAGCGTTGGAGCTGATGTAACCATCTGAAAGAGTTATCTGTCTGAATATTTCTTTTTCTATCGAATTTAGCATAAATTAATTATAAAAAACAAATAAAAATTATGTAAGTATATTTTATTCAAAATGGTAATTAATAAGGAAGCAAATCTTGAAATTTTTGTATATATATTTTCTAATACAATAGAAATATATTTTTTGAAAGAGGATTCTTATGAGGAAAGAAGAAAAAGTCGGATTGAATTTGGTAGAGGGACCAATTTTGAAATTACTTATCACATTTGCGGTTCCAATTATTTTGACTAACCTGATTCAACAGTTATATTCATTAGTCGATTTAATGGTTATTGGTAAATATGTCGGCAATATCGGCTCTATCGGTGTCAATACCGGGGGCGAGTTTGCTGATTTGGTTACCCCGGTGGCTACCGGTTTAGCAGCCGGCGGTCAGATATACATTTCACAGCTTGCCGGTGCTAAAAGAAACGATGAAATCAAAGGGGCTATTTCAACTCTGTTGACTTCAATGTTATTGACGGCGGTATTTTTGTCGTTTATTTCAATTGCCTTTTCCGGACCGATTCTAAACTGGCTTAACTGTCCGGTTGAAGCTGTCGCTCAGGCAAAGGGATATATGATCATTTGTGCTTTAGGTTTCCCGTTTATCTACGGCTATAATGCCATTTGTTCTATTTTAAGAGGAATGGGAGAATCGAAAAAGCCTTTAATGTTCGTTATTATCGCTGCGATAATCAATATCTTCTTTGATATTCTGTTTGTCGCAATCTTCTCGATGGAAGCAGTCGGAACTGCTTTGGCAACCGTTCTTTCCCAGTTTGCTTCCTGCTTGGCGGCATTCATCTATTTGGAAAAGAAGAAGGAATCATTTGGCTTTGAGTTAAAGATTTCTTCACTCAAAATCGAAAAAGAACCGTTATGGTTCATCCTGAAACTCGGTATTCCGCAAGTTTGCCGTAGTTTACTGGTTAGAACCGGTATAATTTATGTTAATAGAAATGCCAATAGTTACGGTGAGGTTGTCTCAACAACTAATGGTATCGGTAATAAGATACAGAAACTGTTAGACGTCTTTGTTTCAGGTATCGACACAGCTGCAGCGGCTATGATCGGTCAGAATTTAGGCGCCAGAAATACCGACAGAGCCGGCAAGATTGTGCTTTATACTTGGGGTTGTGCATTGGTTTGTGCTTGCGGTGCTTCATTGTTATGCCTGCTGGTTCCGGATCTGATCTTCGGTTTGTTTACAAGCGATCCGGAAGTAATCGCAACCGGCAGAATTTTCTTGAGGTATCTTTGTATACATTTCTTTGCTTCAGCGACCACCGGCTCGTTTCAGTCAATGGTAACCGGTTCCGGGTTTGTAACTTTAGGCTTTGCGATTGGCGTTCTGGATGGTGTGGTATGTAAAATCGGCTTGAGCTACCTGTTTGAAACAGTTTTCCAAATGGGCTATCAGGGCTTGTTCTTGGCGGTTGCGACAAGCAGAATCATTCCTTCGACAATCAATATCGGCTATTATCTTTCTGGAAAGTGGAAGACTAGAAAGCTGTTAAAGGAATAAAAACACAGGGCTGTCTGATAACATTGAGTTGTCCGGCAGCCTTTTTTACGGTTAAACCGCAAATGGACAATTTGTAAAGGAAATGTAAAGAAAAACCGGCTTTTTAAGGGCATTTTGAGCAAGTAAGCCCATTGATGTAAAGAAAGTGTAAAGAAAAAGTTTACAAAAAGTAAAAAATGTAAGCGTTTCCTATTGAATTGGAAAAAAGATAAGCTTATAATTTCTAGTGAAATGGGAGGAGTCGAGGTATAGTACAAAAAAGTGTATTATCCTTGAAAAGAACAGAATGAGTAAGATTAAAAATATCGCAACTATCACTGATGACAAGGTGATAAACGTTCGTAGAGCAGCTATCGAACATCGTGGGAGATGGGCTGCCGGTTTTTATACTGAGGCAAGAGCTCAGGGTATCGATTTAGAACCAATCATGAGAAAGGTTATTTACCAGCAAGGTGTTGATTCAGGTAAGGCTGAAGCAAAGAAGTTTGATGAAGTAACACCTAAAACATACGGCCATTATTTTTGTACAAAGGATTATAATGAAACATTTGAAAAGAAAATCTTAGTTGAAGAAGACGATCATTTTGAATGTTCACTGAATTACTGCCCATTAGTTGCCGCATGGCAAAAACTTGGCTTATCTGATGAAGACTGTGCCAAGCTTTGTGATATCGCTATGGAAGGCGATAGAGGTACGGCTGACGGATTGGGTTTAGACTTCCAGTTACAGAGCAGTCTTGCTTGCGGTGATGACTGTTGTCATCTGGTTTATCGAAAAAAATAATGTGGCAATAACCCACACATATATAAACGGAGGAGAATATGAAAAAGTTATTAATTGTTTTATTAGCTTGCTTAATTGCTTTCCCATTATCTGCTTGCACAAAAGAAGGTAATGTTGTTGAAAGCGCAGCAGACGAAAACGGCGATTACCATATCGCAGTAAGTTTACCTTATACAGGTACTAACGCTTCTTATGCTAAGTACATCGAAATGGGTCTTAAAGTTGCTTTAAAGAACCTTGAAGAAGATGGCTGGTTAAATGGCGATGGCACCGGTAAGATTATTCTTGATTATTATGATGACAAGAATGACGCAACTGAAGGTGCAACTATTGCTGAAAAAGTTGTTAGCAGCACTGAACCTTATTACTTATTGGAAATCGGTTCATTCGCTTCAGGCGTTTCTTATCCATGTGCTTCAATCTATCGTGATGCAGAAATCGTTCAGTATGCATTAACTTGTTCAAAGTCTGACTATTTAGCAACTTCAGGTGACTGGGGCTTCTCATTATCAATGACTCAGGATGTTGCAGCTGCTCGTGTTGCTGCTTATGATATCGAATATTTAGGTTTCAAAAAGATCGCTTTAATCTATTCAAATGATTCTTGGGGTCTTGAAACTTGCATGTACTACACTGATTGTGCTAAGAGACTAAATGTTGAATTATTAGCTAGTGAAAAATATGATGATGGTCAGCAGGACTTCTCTTCAATCTTAACAAAAATTAAAGATACTAATCCTGAATTAGTAATGTGCTTCTGTGCTGAAAACGATATCGTTTTAATCAGACAGCAAGCTGAAACTGTTGGTTTGGATTGTCAATGGCAGGTATCTTCTAAATCACGTACATCTAACGTTTTACAGAACTTAGGTGATTTAGGTGAAGGCTTATATGGTATCTACGCTGCTACAAAAGATATGAGTAACCCTGTTTACGCTCGTTACTATAATACATATGCTGAAATGTATCCTGATATCTTCGCAGCTGATGGTAACACTACTCAGAAATATGCTGACCAAGGTTACAACTGCTTATTAACAACTATTTGGGCTATTAAGGAAACTCAGGCTGAAGGAACAACTCGTCAATCATTCCGTGATCAATTAGCTACATTAACTGATTTCATGGGTGTTCAGGGACCTTTAACATTCGCTACCGGACGTAAGATTCTTCAAGTTCAATACTTATCTCAAATCGTTAGAAACGAAACTACTGGTGAACTGGAATGGGTTAACTATCAAGAAGTTAACGACACATTCGATGTTGATGCTGTAGCCGGCTTAAAATAATTAGGGGTAATAAAGGGACCCGTTTGTGGAACTGTCCTAACGGGTCTCTTTTTTTAAAAAGAAAGGAGAATATGAATTTATGCTAATTCAAATTCTAATTAATGGGTTCGCTCAAGGTAGTATCTATGCCTTAACGGCTATTGGTTATTCCTTGATATATAGTATCTTGCAGCTGATCAATATGTCGAATGCTGCGGTATTCTTAACAAGTGCAGTTATTTTCTATGCGCTCTATACCTCATTAACAGGATCTTCTATTTTATTAACATTCATCTTAACATTGGCAGCAGCCGGTGCTTTAGGTTATTTAATTGAAGTCATCGCAATTAGACCAATCAGAAATAAGGGTGATTCCAACACTTATGCACTTATTTCTTGTATTGGTGTAAAAACTATTTTGGAACAAATCTGTCAAGGAACTTTTGGAAGTGAGATTAAACCATTCCCAACGCTTCTTGCCGGTAAATATATAAATATTTTTGGTGCACGTACCACTGCTATTCAGATTATTATCGTTGTATTTACAATAACTATTTTATTGGTTATGAACTGGTTTACCCAACACAATCGTGTCGGTCGTGGATTAAGGGCTTTAAGCCAGAATATCAATGCCTGTCATTTGATGGGTATGCCGGTAAACCGTTTGATCGGTTTAAGCTTTGCGGCCGGTAGTATTCTAGCGGCAGTCAGCGGTGTAATGTATTGTATGTATCTTAGCTCAATTTCGATTTCAGTCGGAGCTGCTATCGGTAATAAAGCATTTGCTGCAACAGTTTTGGGCGGTATCGGTGAGTTAAAGGGTGCCGTTGTCGGAGGATATTTATTGGCAATCGCTGAAAACTTAGTTTCAGGCTACTGGTCAATGAGTGCTTCCAACTTCGTATCATTCGCAATTTTGATTGTCGTATTAATGATTAAGCCGACCGGATTGTTTGGCAAGAAAGAACAGAAGAAGGTATAGTTATGAAGAAATTATTAACATCTAAAAACATTATATTTCTAGTGGTTATCGTTTCAATGTCTATCGCACCTCTTTTTGTCGATTCTTATTGGTTAAGAGTATTAATCACTGCAGAATTAAATATGATATTTGCGATGAGTTTGAATTTGTTAATGGGTATCGGAGGAACGGTTTCATTCGGTCATGCTGCTTTCTATAGTATCGGAGCATATACAACTGCCTGTATGTATTATCATTTTGGAACTCAATATTCAACTAACTTCATTTTCGTAATCATTGTTACTGCGATAGCTGGATTATTACTGGCTGTTCCAATGAGCAGAATTACGGGACGTTATGTAACAATTATCACCTTGTCTTATGCCGAAATTGTCAATTTGATTATTAAAAACTGGGATAAGGTTACTCAGGGACAAATGGGTATTGTCGGAATTCCAACGATTTCTTTGTTCGGTTTTAAACTGAAGAATAAGGTGATGTTTTTCTACTTTGCCTTAATATTTGTCGTTATAACTTATATTATGATGCAATGGCTAGTCAAGAGTAAGCTGGGCCGTAACTTACAGGCTATGCGAGATGACCCAATTGCGGCAGAGGCAATGGGCATTAAGTTATTCCCAAATAAAGTTATCATCTTTACTATTTCGGCTATCTTTGCCGGAATTGCTGGCTCATTGTATGCTCATTTGATGACCTATGTTGATCCGGGTACTTTCAATTCGGCAATTTCGTTTAACTGTATCGCTATTGTAGTATTGGGCGGATTGGCTAATTTCCCGGGTACACTGATATCGGCTTTGTTCTTATCGGTTTTACCGGAATATTTAAGAAGATTCGACTTCTTATTCCAGTATCGTATGATTGCTTACGGTGCAGTATTAGTAATCGTTATGTGGCTGAACCACTCTATTGCCGGTGAAAAACTGAAAAACTCAATTAAAGCTTTATTTAATAAGGTATTGTTTAGGAAAAAAGAATCACAGGAGGTAGCTTAATATGTCAGCATTGTTAGATGTAAAAGACTTGACTATCCGTTTCGGTGGATTAGTGGCAGTTGATGATTTATCTTTCACAATGGAAAAAGGTCAGATTACCTCATTGATCGGTCCTAACGGGGCAGGAAAAACTACCGTTATTAATATGTTGACCGGATTTTATACTCCAACCAGCGGAACAATTAAATTGAATGAAATGGATACGACATCATTATCGACTGATGCACATGTTAAAGTCGGTTTCTGTCGTACTTTCCAGAACATTCGTTTATTTAAACAATTAACAGTCGAGGATAATATTCTAATCGGAATGCAGCACCGTATTCCTTACGGCAGTTTCTTATCACTGTTCCCTAACAAAAAGAAAAGTGAATGTGAGAAGCAAGCCAGGGAAGAAGTAACCCAGATTTTGAAGCGGGTTGGTTTAGAGGAATATCGTTATGCTAAACCGGGTTCCTTACCTTATGGAAAACAGAGAAAACTGGAAATCGGTCGAGCTTTAGCTGCTCATCCGAAAATCTTGCTGCTGGATGAACCTGCAGCCGGAATGAACCCGGCCGAGAAAATCGAATTATCAAACTTCATTAAGGGATTGCTTAATGATGTTGAAGGTATTTTACTGATTGAACATGATATGAAAGTAATTATGTCAATCTCAGATAAAATTGTCGTATTAAACCACGGCAAAAAGATTTGTGAAGGAAAACCGGCTGAAGTCCAGTCAAATCCTGAGGTAATTGAAGCCTACTTAGGTAAAGGGGGTGCGCAAAGAAATGTTATTGCAAGTGAATAATTTACATACCTATTATGGCAATATTAAAGCACTTAGAGGGGTAACATTTAATGTTAATGAGGGAGAAATCCTTTCATTTATCGGCGCAAACGGTGCAGGTAAGAGTACATTAATGAACACCTTGGCCGGTACTTTGAAACCGAAAATGGGTGAAATTCTGTTTAATGGCGAAGATATTACCAAGATGAGTCCTCAGCAGAGAGTAAATAAGGGAATCATCTTATGTCCGGAAGGAAGACAGATTTTCCCTAAGTTTACCGTTGAAGAGAATTTAAAAATGGGGGCTTATACGGTTAAAGATAAAAAAGTAATCAGTTCAACTTACGATTATGTATTTGAACTGTTTCCGGAAATTAAAGACCGCCAGAAACAGCAGGCCGGAACTTTATCCGGCGGTGAACAGCAGATGCTGGCAATCGGTCGAGCATTAATGTCTCAACCAAAGCTATTGATGCTAGATGAGCCGTCACTGGGATTAAGCCCAATTCTGGTGCAGAAGATTTTTAATCTGATTAATACAATTCATGCTTCCGGGACAACCGTTTTGCTGGTTGAACAGAATGCGATGGCAGCATTAGAGATTGCTGACCGTGCATATGCGTTGGAAACCGGCGAAATTACTATTTCCGGAACCGGAAAAGAATTGCTGAGTAATGATGAAATAATCAAGTCATATTTAGGAGCGTAGATATGAATAGTACAGAGAGAATAAAAGCTATGATCAATCATCAGCCATTTGACCGCTGTGGGGTAAGTGGCTGGGTACATATGCCTTTAGTTGATCACAACGTTAAAGATATGGTAAAGGCGACAATAATGGTAACTGATTATTGCGGCTGGGATTTCGTTAAAATAATGTCAACAGGACACTATTGCACCGAGGCTTTAGGCGGGGATGTAACTTTGTCAACCGATCCGACTAAGTGGACAGGGACAATTAATCGTTATCCTATTAACACTGTTGATGATTTAAGAAATCTTTCTGTTTTAGACAATACTAATCCGGTATTTATCAGGGAATGTCAGATTGCCAAAGGCATTAAGCAGCATTATGGCGACAGTAAACCGGTGATAGCGACTATCTTTACTCCATTGACCTTTATTCAGGAAGCCTGTAGTCGGGGAACTAATCAAAAAATAATGCAGTTTATTAACGAAGATAAAGCGGCTTTGCATCATAGTCTGCAAGTCGCAGTTGAGTCGATCAAGAATTACCTTGATATGCTTATTGAGCAGGCAAAGATTGACGGAATTTTCTTTGCCAGCCAATATATGACCAAAAGGGTAATCTCAGAAGAATTATTTGATGAGTTCTGTTATCCTTATGATCAGGAAATCTTGAATTATATCAAAGATCGGACCTGGTTTAATGTTCTACATGTTCATGGTGAGGATCAATTACTGTTTGAAAAAGCTTTGAAATATGATGTTCAGGCTTATAGCTGGGAAAACTGTGTGCCGGGTTTAGCTGAAGAAGATATCAGCCATGTCAGTGATGTCAGAAAACTGACTGATAAGATTTTGGTTACCGGTTTAGCCAGACATTACGACTATTATAACGAAAAAAATGATCGTGACCAACTGAAAGAATTCTTCCGTCAAAGATTGTTAAGAGTAATTAATGAAAGTAAAGATAATCGGGTAATATTTGCTCCGGGTTGCGCTTTACCTATGGACGTCGACAGATATGTGTTTACTTTAATGAGTGAAGTCGTAGAAGAAGAGGGCTATAACCATGATTAATGATACTATTGTTGACTGTTATAACAACATTTTAAATTCAGAATTGATTGAGGCAACCGGTTGTACAGAACCAATCGCTTTAGCTTTGGTTGGTGCTGTCGGCAGGGAAGCACTAAAACAAATGCCCGAAAAGATTGAACTGTATTGTTCATCAAATATGATTAAAAACTGCAAGAGTGTTACTGTGCCGAATTCCGGGGGAATTAAGGGAATGGAAGCAGCGGTATTGCTTGGGGCTATCGGCGGTGATTGCCATAATATGCTGCAGGTATTAAGTCATATCACAGAAAAACATATTCAACAGTTGAATGAAGAGCTAAAGAAAAAGAATGTCAGCACTAATTTAGTGACTAATGTTCCGCCTTTATACATCTTAGTTAAAATGATTTCTTCAGAGCATGTTGTAACCGTAGAATTAAAAAACAAACATACTCACATCAGTCAGGTTACCAGAGATGATGAAATTCTCTTTCAACAGGATGATGACGTCGATTTAGTTGTCAACCATATTGATAAGAGTATGCTTAATTTGAACGATATTTTAGATTACGGTGAAAATGCCGACTTATCGGCGGTTAAAGATGCCTTACAAAGACAGATAGATGATAATACCGCAATTTCTCAAGAAGGTTTAACTAACGACTGGGGTGAAAGCGTGGGTAAAACTATCGCAAGTACCGGCAGTGACGTTTATACACGAGCTAAAGCAGCTGCGGCAGCCGGTTCTGATGCCCGAATGAATGGGTGTCCGATGGCAGTAGTTATTAACAGCGGTTCAGGTAATCAGGGAATGACAGTGTCTTTACCGATTATCGAATTTGCCAAAGAATACGGTTGTAGCCGGGAAAAATTATATCAGGCTTTAGCTATCGGCAATTTAATCGCAATTTATCAGAAAAGTTATATCGGAGCGTTAAGTGCTTATTGCGGAGCAATTAGTGCGGCAGCCGCAGCCGGTTGTGCTATTGCATGGCTGCAAGGCTGTTCAAGAGAGGTTATCTATGATACTTTGACAAATGATATTGGCTCGATTGCCGGTATGGTTTGTGACGGAGCTAAAAGCAGCTGTGCTTCAAAGATTTCGTTAGCTTTGGAAGCAGCATTTATGGGTTTGCAGATGGCTAAAAACAAACGAGTATTAAGAAGCGGCGATGGTTTGATTAAAGAGAATGCTGATGCTACTGTACAGGCAATCGGTACGATGGCTAAGGAAGGTATGAAGTCCACCGATAAGACGATTGTGGAAATAATGTTGGATGACTGATATGAATAAGATTGAAAGAATTAAGGCGGCGATAGCCAAAGAGAAAGTCGATATTTATCCTTTCAGTTTTTGGACTCATTTACCGCATTGTGACTTAGATCCGGTATTATTAGCCGAAAATACTTATCAGTTTTATAAGGATTATGATATTGATTTAATCAAAACGATGAATAATGGGATGTACAGCTGTCAGGATTATGGCTGTGAAATCGATTATTCGGAAGTTGAAAAGGGTGGTGTAGCTAAAATAGCGGCGACACCGATTAAATCGAAGAGTGATTTTGGTTATATCGGTAAACTTGAAATCGAAAATTCGACAGCTATTAAGCGGGAATTATATTCATTAGAATTGCTGCTGGAAAAATTAAAAGGGGAAAATGTCCCGGTCATCTTTACGGTTTTTTCACCTTTTACAACCCTCAATAAGCTGTCGGATAATAAGCTTTTGGCTTATCTCAGTCAGGGTGATACTGCCGATATTGAAAAAGCCTTAGAAAATATTACTTATACTACTAAGCAAATCGTTAAGGCAGCAAACAGTATGGGAGCTAGCGGTATCTACTTTGCGACTCAGCTGGCTAATTATTCTTTATGCAGTGAGGAAGTCTACCGAAAATATGCGGCTAAGTACGATATTGAGGTATTAAGTCAGTCTGATGGCTTTGCGGATAGTTTGCATTGTCATGGTAATAACATTATGTTTGATTTGCTGAAAGAATATCCGGTTGATATTTTTAACTGGCATGTTTATGAAAGTGAGCCAACCTTACAATATGCCAAAGAACATTTGGATCAATGTATTATGACCGGTATTGTCAGAGAAGATATAACAAAGGGTAATATCGCCAATATTGATCAATGTATTGATTATGCCACTGATTTGTTCAAGGCTAAAGGTCATATCTTTTCCGCCGGTTGTGTGGTTAGATATCCGTTAAATAGAGAAGTATTAAAACATATTTCACAAAAAATCAGAACAATTGAATTATAATAAAGAAGGTGAAAACCTTCTTTAATTATGAGGTGAGTTATGAAGATTGTAGCAGTATCGGTCAGAGATAAAGAATTTCCATTATATGAACAGTTGAATAAAAAGTATCAATTTGATTTAACCTGTTACCCAACCGGTGGGGATATTTATGATGAAAGCATATATCAAAATGCTGATTATGTGATATCAGGTAATACAACAGCCAAATTATCTGATGACTATTTTGCAATGTTAAAAAGAAACGGCGTTAAGCTGTTTGTTGCGAAGATGACGGGAATTGCTCAAATAGATTTGTCGGCAGTAAAACGAAATTCGCTGCACTTAGCTAATGTTCAAAATTATTCGCCTAATGCCATATCGGAATTGGCTTTGGCTTTAGCCCTATCTTTAAACAGAAATCTCTATCAGATCCAGCTTAATAATCGTAATGCTGATTTTACTTTGAATTATCCTTATTTCAAAGAAATCAGAGATTGTGTGGTTGGGATTTATGGAATTGGGAGAATAGGTGTTACCACAGCGAAATTATTTAATTCCCTCGGCAGCCGGGTCATCGGTTATAATCCGACAATCAGAAAAGAAAATGAACAGTTTTTAACCTATGTTGATATCCCCACATTGCAAAGGGAAAGCGATATTTTAATCTTACATGCCCCGTATGTTAAAAATCAGAATTATCATGTGATAAATGCTGATTTTATAGCCGGAATGAAACCGCAGGCTATAATCATTAATGTCGCTCGTGGGGAGTTGGTCGATTTAGCGGCTGTAAATGAAGCCATTAGTAGGGGCCAACTGGCTGGGTTTGGCTGCGATGTTATCGAAAACGAACAAAAAGTCTTTGCTCAAAAACTTGATGATATTACTGATGAAGTTTTAAAACAGGCAATAAATTTGTATCCGAAAGTGATTATTACTCCTCATATTGGGGCTCATACAATCACAGCCAGAACCAATCAGATAGAGATAGCCTTCAAACAAATACTCGAATTTGAAAAGGAAGGCAGCTGTCAGTATTTACAGGTATAATCGTAAAAAGGGGAAAAATATGGTAAAAGGAATAATATTTGATTTTGATGGTGTAATAGTTGAAAGTGAACCGCTGTTTTTGGACAGCGTGATATGGTATCTAAAGCGATATGGGATAACTGCCGATTATTCGACTACCAAACAATTATGCGGGATGACCAAAAATAATATCGTAGCAGCTATGAAACGGGATTTTCAGTTACAGGACAGTTTGGATAAAATCTATCAGGATATGGCCGAAATTGAAAAACAGGTCAAAAAAGTGGAAAACTATCAGCTGATTAAAGGGGTAAAATCTTTTTTGGAAAAGTGTCGAAATAAGGCAATTAAAATGGCAATTGCTTCAAGCAGTGACATCAGTTTCATTGAAGCAGTATTAAAGTACAATGACATCTATGATTATTTCTCATTTATTGTCTCAGGACAGTTTATCGAAAGAAGCAAGCCTGATCCACAGATTTATAATGTTGCTTGGGAGAAAATGGGAATTGATAAAAAAGATTTAATCATCATTGAAGACGCCTATAATGGTATTTTAGCCGGGATAAACTCTAAAATATTTACTTATGGTTTAAAGGCATCAATAATCGATCAAAATACTTCATTGGCAAATAAAGAAGTGCATTCATATGATGAAATAGAATTATAGAGGAGATCAGATGATTTTAGAAACCGCAGAATTAAGATTAAGAGAATATCGTTTGACTGATTTAGACCAGTTATATCAGATTCTTTCCGATCCGATAACGATGGCTCACTATCCAAAACCGTATGATTATCCAACTACTAAAAGATGGATTGAATGGAATCTGGATAACTATCAAAAATACGGCTTCGGTCTTTGGGCGATTGAACTGAAGGAAAACGGTCAGTTTATCGGCGATTGTGGGATAACAATGCAAAATATTGATGGTGATATCCTGCCCGAAATAGGTTATCATCTTGACAAAAGATATTGGCGTAAGGGCTATGGAAAACAGGCGGCCAAAGCGGTAAGAGATTGGGGCTTTACCCACAAAGATTTTGCCTGTCTTTATTCCTATATGAGCAGTGATAATATTGCCTCTTATGCTACAGCTGAAGCAGCTGGTATGGTTAGAATTAAAGAGTATCAGGATAAGAAAGAAAAACTGTTTGTTTATGCGATTACTAGGGAAAGGTGGCTAAAAGGGTATGCCCATCAGTAATATTATTCAGCCGGATAATATAACGGTTAGCGAAGATATCCGTCTGGTTAAATTCTACCGACCTTATCCGTTTGCTTATAAATGGTATCAGGACATTGACACTGTGAAAATGGTTGATGGAGTTGAAGTTGAAAGAAGTGCGGCTGAAGTGGACAATATGTATAATTATCAAGCCAAAAATAGCGAACTGTACTTTATTGAGGTCAAAGACGCAGAAGGTAATTACTGTCCAATCGGTGATTGTTCTTTTGAATTGACCGATATTACAATCGTAATCGGTGATAAAGAGTATCGTCACAAATCAATCGGTAAGAAAGTAATCGGGGCACTTATAGACAGGGCTAGACAGCTGCAATTGAAAAAGGTATATGTCAGTGATATTTATGATTTCAATTTAGCCAGCAGAAAGCTGTTTACTTCTTTAGGCTTTAAAGTCGATCAAAAAACCAAATTGGGACATAGTTATAAATTAGATATCGATTAATTAATCAGACTCAGTCTGATTTTTTAGAGCTTTTTCTATGTTTAGGTACCTTGACATTCTGCCGAGGCGGTCATATAATAATCAAGGTACCTAAATAATTTGGAGGTTTAAAATATGGATGAACAACTTATAAAAAATCTGCATAGAATTGCTCATACTATGCGAATGCAGTCGGAAGGAAAAGCCAGCCAAAAACGGATTCTGGTTATTCTGTTAGAAGCCGACGGCCTTACCCAAAAGGAATTAACTGAACTACTGGCTATTCAGCCCGGTTCAGTCAGCGAAATATTGACAAAACTTGAAAACGCTAATCTGATTGTTCGAATTGAAAATGAGAATGACCGCAGAACTGCCGATCTTAAATTGACTGAGGCCGGGGTAGAGGCAGCATTAGAAGCAAAACAGGACAGGATACAGCGCCATAAAGAAATGTTTTCCTGTTTAACCGATGAGCAGAAACAAAGCCTGCTTTCTCTTTTAGAAACAATCAACCGGGACTGGCAAGAGCGATATCCAAGCTCTAATGCCGGCAAAGGTTGTAAAAAACATCAGCATCACAGCCATCATCAAGGAAAATAAACAGGTGAAATATGTGGAAATATATTAAACGTTATTTGCCTTTTGCGATATTGGCTGGTTTATTTATGGTTGGTGAAGTATTGATGGACTTAATTCAGCCAAGCATTATGAGCCGTATCGTCGATGAAGGTGTGCTTGGTTATCAAAACAATGGGGTTGGAGATTTACATTTGATTTATGTTCTCGGGCTGCAAATGATCGGACTTGTTTTATTTGGTGGTCTTTGTGGGTCCCTTAATAATGTTTTTGTTCATTATTCCAGTCAAAACATCGGTAACGAGATGCGAAAAGACTGTTTCCGTAAGATAATGTCCTTTTCGTTTCCTCAGATAGATAAGTATTCGACCGGTTCTTTAATTACCAGAGTTACCAATGATATAACTCAGGTTCAGACTTATCTTTCTTTGTTTGTCAGAGGGATGTTGAGAACGATTTTCTTAACCTTTGGCAGCATTTACTGTATGTTCCGTTTATATTCAAAATTCGGTTATTTGGTTCTTTGCGCTTTTCCCTTTTTAGTGGCAACTTTAGCGTTCTGTTTGGCTAAAGCCAGTCCGTTTTTTACAAAACTGCAGCAGCAACTGGATACGATTAACACGATTATGCAGGAGGATATTTTAGGCATTAGAATTGTTAAGGCCTGTGTGCGTGAAATCTATGAAAAACTGCGTTTTAAAAAAGCAAATGATGAATTAATCAAAACTCAATTGACTACATTAATTATATTTGCGTTTATGAATCCTGTTATAAATGCTCTGATGTATATTGTGGTAGCACTGATTTTAAAAGTAGGTTCATTTGATGTCCAGAGCGGCTTAACAACTCCCGGCAGCATTATGGCAGCAATTACATATACTACCCAGCTATTACACGGTGTTTTAATGCTGGTAATGTTATTTCAGAACATTTCCAAAGGCTTGGCTTCTTGGGCTAGAATCAAGGAAATATTGAATACAGAAGCAGAACTGGTTGATGGCAGTTTTGCTGATGAAACAGAACAAAAGGGTGAGATAGAATTCCGTGATGTATCATTTGCCTACGGAAACAACAGCCCAAATGTTTTGTCAAATTTGAATTTCTCAATTCATAAAGGAGAAACAGTGGCAATTATGGGAGCAACCGGCAGCGGTAAAACAACGCTTGTCAACCTGATACCTCGCTTTTATGATGTCAGTCAAGGGGAGATTTTAGTTGATGGAATAGATGTTCGGGAATACAAACAAACCGCTCTACGAGATAAAATTGCTATTATTTTACAAAAAAGTGAATTATTCAGCACTTCAATAAAGGAAAATATTGCTTGGGGCTTACAAACGGCAACCGATGAAGAAATAATCAATGCTGCCAAGATTGCCCAAGCCGATGACTTCATTTCTGCTTCTCAAGACGGCTATGACACGGTTGTTGCGGAAAGAGGCATGAGTTTATCGGGCGGACAGAAACAGCGTATTTCAATTGCCCGGGCAATATTGAAACAGGCAGCAATCATAATTTTCGATGATTCAACCAGCGCACTGGATTTGAAAACCGAAGCCAATTTATACCGGGCTTTGGAAGACTACCACCCTGATGTGACAAAAATAATAATTGCCCAACGGGTTGCTTCGGTACGCAACGCCGATCGGATACTGGTATTGGATAATGGACAAATATGTGCCAACGGCAATCATGAACAGTTGATGGAATCTTGTTCAATCTACCAGGATATTTACTATTCGCAGATGGGAAAGGAGGAAGCGTTCGCATGAGTCAGCAACAAAATAATCAGCCCTCTTTCAACCCGATGAAACGTAGTCCACGATTTGTAGAAGTGGAATACGCCAATAATATTTCCGGAACTGTAAAAAGAATGGTCCGCTATTTTATGAAAGAAAAAGTCATCGTTTTTTATATGATTCTGGTTGTTATCTTAGGGACACTTTGCGGAATTTACGGTCCAAGCCTGCAAAGTCAGGCGGTAGATATGATAGCCGATAATCAGCTGGATAATTTAGTATTTACTATTTTGTTTATGTTGTTTGTTTATTTATGTTATTGTATTTGTTCGTTCCTTCAAAGTCTGTTAAGTGCGAAATTAAGTCAGGGTATTATTAAACAAATGAGAGAAGAACTCTTTGGCAAAATCATAGATTTGCCGATTCAGTATTTAGACAGTCATTCTCATGGTGATGTGATGAGCCGTATGACCAATGATATTGAAACCATTTCTACGACGGTTTCCCAATCATTGCCTTCATTGTGTTCCGGCGTTTTGACAATTATCGGTACGATTGCGATGATGATGTATTATTGTTGGCAATTAACCTTATTGAGTTTAGCAACCGTATTATTGACAATGCTGGCAACCAAAATATTATCTTCATTTGTGCGCAAGTATTCCCGTAAACGGCAAAATATGCTTGGACAGCTTAATGGCACCGTAGAAGAAATGATTTCGGGTTATCGCACAGTTGTAGCTTACAATCAGCAGACAAATATTACGGATGATTTTTGTGTAACAGCTGACGGTTTGACCAAAGCCGGCATCAAAACCGATGCTTTCAGCGGTATTATGGGACCGATTATGAACTGTATCGGTAATATCGGGTTTGTTATTATTGCGGCATTCGGCGGTTATTTCTGTTATTACGGTTTGATTTCGGTTGGGGTTATTTCAGCATTTATTGTCTATGCTAAGCAATTCAGTCGACCGATTAATGAGATCGCTCAGGTTTACGGACAGCTTCAAACCGCAATTGCTTCGGCTGAACGTGTTTTCATAATTTTAGATGAAACAAGTGAGGATACCAGTGGAGAACAGCTTAATGATCAGCAGGAAGCAACAATCACTTTTAGGAATGTCTCATTCTCGTATGACGGCAAAACCGACGTGATAAAGAACTTTTCGCTCGATATTCCAAATGGCAAAAAAGTTGCTTTGGTCGGGGCAACTGGCAGTGGTAAAACAACGATTGTAAATTTGCTTATGCGTTTCTATGAAATAAATCGTGGCGATATTACTATTAATGATCAGAGTATTCACACTTTGTCAACTGACAGTATTCGTCAAAATGTGGCAATAGTTTTACAAGATACAGTATTGTTCTCTGATACTATCCGATCTAACTTGAAATACGGTAATCAAAATGCGAGTGATCAGCAAATGGATTTAGCCGTCGAAATGAGCGGTTGTAAAGAAATGATTCGCCATCTTCCTGATGGTTATGATACACAGTTAACTTCCGGAGGAGCTAACATCAGTCAGGGACAAAGGCAATTATTGGCAATAGCTCGAGCATTTATCGCTGATCCAAAAATATTAATTCTTGATGAAGCGACATCAAATGTCGATACCAGAACGGAAAAAGAAATTCAAAATGCGATGCATCGTATCATGCAGGGAAGGACCAGCATTGTGATTGCCCATCGTCTTTCAACGATTCGTGATTCGGATTTGATTGTTGTAATGGATCACGGTGAAATTGTTGAAAGCGGAAACCATGATGAGTTGTTAAAACAAAAGGGTAAGTATTATCAGTTGTATATGACACAGTTTGCCGGTTTCGCAATATAAACAAATAATTAAAGCATTACATATATCCCTAGTGAGTTATTGACTAGGGATTTTTTCTGATTTATAACTGAAAAATAAACATAATAAAAACTTTTAGATGAATTGTTGACACTTTCTTATTAAAATTACAATAAATTCAAATGACTAAATTAATTCTATTTTGGTTTTCTCTTTTTGGTAGAAGAAGAATAACTTGTTGACATTTCAACAAGCGTTGAGTATAATCTTCTTGTTGATTTTTCAACAAGAGGTAAATATGGAAGATAGATATAGTAAATTTACAATGCTGATTAACAACATTAATAGGAGCATAAAAAAGATCGAAAATGATCAAATGCATCAGTATAACTTGCGCAGTTATCACATTTCCTGCCTTTATTACTTGTATAAATATCCCGCTGTTACCGCAACTGATTTAGTTGAATTGTCACAGCTGGATAAGGCTAGTATTTCACGGAGTATAGATTTTTTACAGGAAAACGACTACATCTATTGTCAGTCAAAGACCGCAAAAAAGTATAAGAGTCCGATCTTACTGACCGAAAAGGGTGAAATAATCGCTGCGGAAATTGCTGGTAAGATAGACGCCGTTATAAAAGAGATGGACAGCTTGTTAACTGATGAGCAAAGAGTTCATTTCTATCAAACTTTAGAAAGTATCTATCAGACTCTAAAAGAGGTACAAGAAAGGAAAGAAATTAAAAATGAGCATTAAGGTAATTGTTGATTCAACTGTTGATTTAAAAGAGAATTTGAAAGAAAGAGTGTTTTCAATAATACCATTGACAGTCAGATTTGGTAGCGAGGAATATTTAGATGGTGTAACAATCACTCATCAGCAGTTTTATGATAAATTAGTCAATACAGATGTTTTTCCAAGCACATCTCAAGCCAATCCGGAAAGCTTTGAAAAGGTCTTTGCTTCACTGGATAAACAAGATCAGGCAATTGTAATTACGCTTTCTTCCAACCTGTCGGGAACTTATCAAAGTGCGGTAATTGCTGCTTCGGATTATCCTAATGTCAGGGTAATTGATTCAAAATCGGTTGCCATCGGTTCGGGAATATTAGCACAATACGCTTTTGATTTGATTGATAAGGGTTGCGACATTGATGAGGTTGCGGAAGAATTGTGTCTTGCCAGAGAAAAAATCGTGTTGGTTGCTGTTTTGGATACATTGGAATACCTCAAAAGGGGAGGAAGAATTTCAAAAACTGCTGCTTTTGCCGGTAACATTTTAAATATTAAACCGGTATTATCGCTGGTTGAGGGAGCAATAAATGTTCTCGGAAAAGCAAGAGGAATGAAAATGGGTGGAAACCTGTTGGAAAAAGAAATAGAAAAAGTCGGCGGTGTTGATTACAGTATGCCGGTTTTATTGGGATATACCGGTAATGATGATGCTATGATTCTAAAATATATAGACGACAGCGAAAGACTGTGGAAAAGCCAGCTTGGTAAGGTTGAATACACAGTCGTTGGTTGTACGATTGGAGCTCATGGTGGTCCGGGAGCAGTTGCGGTTGCTTTCTTTAAGAAATAAACTGTCTGTCGCTAAAAGGTGTTATCAACAGTAGACATAAATAAAATGAATTACCGTCTGAATAAAATATTTTTCAGGCGGTTTTTATGTGAGCGAAATATGCTATTAAAGAATTAGAAGAAGGCAAAGAAGATTGTCTTTTTATTGTATAAAAGACTGGGGTGACAGTCATATAACAAAACGATAATCAGTTGCATTTGTTTTGAAACAGATTATGGCTTAACATAAAAAGTCTATATGATAAAATATGAATAAAGCATTACTGAATTTGGGGAGGTTCTTTATGGTTAAGGGTGTTATTTTTGATTTTGACGGTGTCATTGTGGAAAGTGAGCCGCTATTTTTAGACAGCATAATAATGTATCTTCGGCAGTTTAATATTGAAACAAACTATGATGATTTAACTTATCTGTTAGGTATGGTAATGGATGATATTGTTGTTGAATTAAAAAATAGATATGCTTTGGCCGATGATATAGCTACCATTAGTAAAGAAACTGCCGAAGTATATGAGAGTATAAAGTCATTAGATCGGTTTTCGCTGATTAACGGGGTAAAAGAATTTCTGGATAAGTGTCAAAGAATGGGAATAAAAATGTGCGTAGCTTCATCGAGTTCAATGGATTACTTGCTGATGCTGATAAGGCATTTTGGTTTAGAAGGATATTTTGAATTTGTTTTAACTGGTGATGATTTTGAAAAATGTAAGCCTGATCCGCAAATATACAATACCGCTGCCGCAAGACTAGCTATTGATAAAAATGAACTTATTATCATTGAAGATGCCTACAATGGCATATTAGCCGCAAAAAGAGCTAACATCTTTACTTATGGTTTGAAAGCATCAGTCATTAAACAAGATACATCGTTAGCTGATAAACAAATTAATGGTTATTATGAAATAGAATTGTCATAGATTAGGAAGGTGAAGTAAAGTTAATGTTATTAAAAAAGCATTTAAGCTATGTTATTCCATCGGTATTATCGATGGTTGCTTTTTATTTATATACTCTGGTTGATGGTATATTTGTTGCCCGATACGTAGGTGAAAATGCTTTGGCAGCCGTTACGGTAAGCAGCAGCTTTGTTACAGTAATATTTTCGTGCGGGGTCTTATTTGCGATTGGCTGTAGTACAGTGACATCGATATATCGGGGAAGAAATGACAGTGATAGCGCAAACAGGGTGTTTACCATGTCTTTGTTGATGGTATCCGCTTTGGCCTTATTTCTTTCTTTGTTTTCTTTTATTAAAACGGGTTTAATAGTAAACATATTAAAAGCTAATAGTGATATATCTGACTACGTTTATAACTATATTCATATTTTATCTTGCTTCGTTTTCTTTTATATTGTTTCTTATAACTTTGAAGTTTTACTAAAGGCTGATGGCTATCCTAATAAATCGATCATTGGAGTATGTCTGGGAGCGGTTTTTAATTTAGTATTAGATCCGATATTTATGGGGTCTTTACAAATGGGGATAGAAGGGGCTGCTTTAGCTACCGGTATATCACAGCTTGTTACTTTCAGTTTTTTCTTTTATCATTTCCTTATTAGCGGTAAATCCCATTACAAATTTGTAAAGCCGCCTTATCCTTTTACTCAGGTGGCAAGATTATTGTCATTAGGATTGGCTGATGCTGTATTTGAAATTTCTCCCGGTATTATGGTGGCATTTTTCAATATAAGAATAGATGAGTTATTATCTACAAATGGTTTAGTAACCTTTTCAGTATTGATGTATGTTTATAATCTGGTGTTAATGGTTATGGTGGGAATAAATCAGGGAAGCTGTCCTTTGTTAAGCTATTACTATGGTAAAAACAGCGATTATGAATATAAAACAATTCAAAAATATACAAGGATTATCTCTGGCATTCTATCACTGTTTAGTTATATTGCGGTGGTTATTTTTGCTGATGGAATAGTGGGTTGTTATATTGAAACTGGCAGTGTCAATTATCTCTATACTATAAAAGCATTGAAAACATTCTCACTTGCCTTTATTTTTATGGGAAATGTAGTTGTAACTTCCGGCTTTTTCTCAAGCAGGGAACAGCCGCTTAAATCTTTATTGATATCACTGTTAAGAGGAATAATACTTCCTTTAGCAACTTTACAGCTAATAAGTGGGATTTTCCAAGCAGACTTTATTTGGTATAGTTGCCTATTGTCAGAGCTGCTGTCTTTGGTGATTTGTCTGTTCATGGATAAAGAAAGCTTTGCTTTTTGGAATATAAAATGATATATTAATTCTCGTTGAAAAACGGACAGTTCGAGACCTTCCTGTCCCTAAACAAAACTAGAGGAGATTTTTATGAGAAAACAAATTCGTTATTTGACAACTGCTGTTATGATAGCAGCGATGTATGTTGTCTTGTGTGTCTTACTTCGTCCATTCTCTTATGGTGAAGTACAAGTTAGGGTTGCTGAAGCACTTACTATTTTACCGTACTTTACTTCAGCTGCTATACCGGGCTTATTTATCGGTTGTATAATTGCTAATATATTAGGTGGAAGTATTGTGCTTGATGTAGTATTTGGCTCACTGGCTACTTTGATAGCAGCAGTCTTTACATATCTATTGAGAAAACAAAATAAGTATTTAGCTTCTTTACCGCCAATTGTAGTAAATGCTTTGGTAGTACCGTATGTTTTAAAATATGGTTATGGCTTACCATTCTCAATTGCTTTTATGACATTAACAGTCGCAATCGGCGAAATAATCAGTTGTGGTATTTTAGGTCAGATTTTATTGGCTGCCTTAAATAAAAGGAAAGAATCCATTTTTGTTGATTAACTAATCGGTAAAAAAGGTCGAAATAATTAATGATTAAAAAATGAACTTTATATTCTGATGACTATATAGTTCATTTTTTAATATCCAATTCAAAAAACAGGGTAGTTATCGTTAACTATTTGTTAACGTTTAGTTAACTAAAATAATAACATAGCTAAACATACGAATATGCTAAAATGTATATAAGAATAGTGTGAAAGGAGTTAAATGCAAATGGAACCAAGCCTCCTTAGTTAATTGGATTCAATAAAAATGCTAATTATTTGCAGATTATCAAATGTCATAATATGTTGATAGAGGAAGTAACTAACGATGTATACAGATGACTGAGATTTTGCTACTTCAACAATGTTTTTGCTAGATAATTTTGACGAAAGAGACATAATGGTATTATGTCAAAATAAATAATAATAAAAATATTGAGAGATTAATTGAAAGGAACAAGTATGATTATTAATACCAATAATAATTTTCTAAAAAGATATTCTAAAAGAATATGCATAGTATTAGTTGGAATGATAGTTTTTGTGAATTGCTTTTCTTTAATCACTGTTTTTGCAGGTGAAAGTAGTAAGTTAAATTCAGGGATTACATTCACTTATAATACAAAAAAATATGAAGCTTCAAAAAAAGAAATACAAGAATATGAAAAATATGGGATTAAAAACAAAGAATTGAATGTAAACTATTTTATTGATTTATATGGTGAAGAAATAGATGATATTCATGATATGATGGATAATCCTGATTTTGTCGAAAAAGTATCGAAATTATTGTTAAATTACCAAGAAATGAAGGAATTGTCTCTTTCACAAAAAATCTATTTATTTATACATTATATTTCCAGTGATGGTAAGGATGTATATGTTGATATTATGTCAAATGGATGTACGAATATAATCGTATATGATGAAAAGACAGATGTTGCTTATTTAAACAATATGAAAACAGCATATATAGAAACTCATTATCGAGAAGGCTATCATTTTGAAATGAGTGATCAATTGGTAGATGAAATATATTCATTAATTGAAAATGGGAATATTGAAGAAGCGAAAAAAATGCAAGGAATTGCCGTTACAACTAATGATCGTGGAGAAACAATGATTGAACCAGACTATGATTATTTGATGACGACATTAACGGGATATGGTAGTGTGCCAATAGCATATGTACCAGCAAATGATACGCAGTTATTGAGTGAGTTGAGAGGTAAATTTCCTGAATATACCAACAAAGTTAAAACAAATCAACAATTGATGTGTTCTCCATTGAATTCATCAGTTGCAGTAAAAGTTACAGAAACGAGAAACACTTACACTAAAGTATCTGTGAATTGGGTGGATTTTGCTATAGGGACTGCGTTATCCGTTGTTGCGTCTTCTTTAAATATCACCAGTTCGGGTGTTCAAAAGATATTGGATGCGTTAAATATTGCTTATTCGGTTGCTCAAGGCTTGTTGGAATCAGCTAGACTAAGTAAAGCGGCAACCTATTCATATCGTGCGACAAAAAGAGGGTGTGTATATGATAAAACAGTGTATAATAAATATGTATTAATTGTTAGATATGCTGGAACTGATGGTCGTTTTCAAGGAGGTTTTCTAAATACAGGAGAGTTTAATTGGGTAGACCAACCAAGTTCTGTATACTCTAGAAGCGATTCTTCAGTGTTAAATACTGCGCTAACAAATTATAGTAATGATTTAATTGCTAACAATAATCTAACAACTTATTTACCGGAATATTCTCAATGGAGCGATTAATATGAAAATTGTAAAACTGATTTTATCTTTTATTCTTATAGGTTTATTATTTGTACCATATGCTAGTGTTAGCTATTTTTCCCAAGAAATTTATTTATCTTTTATAGATAAAAAAGTTTTCTCATTAATGGTTGTCATTACGGCAATATACATTTTGTTATCGATATTTATCAATAAGAAAAATTATTTTAATAATTACATTTCGATAGGTTTACTATTTGTAAGTTTAATTGTTTGGTATGAGACATGTAAATCTTCATATATAACTAATTTTGTGGATAGCGCAGGTAATATTGTTGCTCAGGCTGTAATGACAAACAAAAAATATCTAATAGCTATTGGATTAGTCGCTATGTTGATAGTGTTGATTATTGATATAGCATTTGATAAACGAAAAGTCAATAATATTTCAAAATAGGATTAAAAGATAAATAAGTTGAAAGTATTTTATATTTCGAGACTACTTAAAAATGGCATAAAAGGAAGAAAGATAGCTAAATAGCTAAAATGATAAGCGATGAAAGGATGAAGCGTGAATTATAATTCTTCCTTTTTAATTGCGGATGATATTATTGGAATTACATTTGAAATCTTCTTTTGGTTGACTATATGATATGCAATCCCCCATGAAAATGAAAAATCTGCTATTTTTGTTAATCTGTAATCATCGTTGATTTGGAATCCTAATCCTGCTGTTATATACACTCCATCAATTTTATTTGATATGAAATCGTCAATTCCAATCGATTTTAAATGAAAACAACTAACTTTTTTTGCTAAAGAAGAATAATCTTCACTATTAACAACAGGAGACATATATATAGTGATATTATCTAAGTCACTAATGGTTATGATTTCAGAATTGAAATAGTGATTTGATTTTAAGTGCAATGCGTAGATATTTGTTTTTAATAATTCGCTGTAACATATTGATTTTGGTATAGTAGTGTTTGGCTTTGCGACAAAGGCAAAATCGATGGATAATCTAGCAATAAAATCAAAAAAATTGTAATAGTTGGTACTTACAAGTTCAACATTAAATTTACTTTTAATTAAAATAGATCTTATTTTGTAAATCGGGCTTTCTCCCTTGTTAGGATCATAACCTAAACGTATCATCGGGAAATTGTTTTTCTTAGATATTTGTGATTTAGCTTTGTTGTAAATTTCGTTCATTTGATAAATATATTTAAATAATATTTCACCATCTTCTGTAAGGGTACATCCAAATCTACTGCGTATAAAGCATACAGTGGAAAACTCTTTTTCGATTTCTTTAATAAGCTTGGAAATTGATGCTTTGGATATGAACATTTCATTTGCTGCAGCAGAAAAACTTCCCTTTTCACAGACCAATAAAAATGCCCTTATTTGCGTACCATTCATTGTGATATTTCCTCTAAAATAATTATAACATTTTGCTATATAGAAATAATAGTGTTTTGTGTAAACTTTTAGTTAACATATTGTTAACTATTTTGGATATGTTGCAAAGAAATTAGTATGATAAAATTATAATAGATAAGGTAATTGGAAAGGAAATAAACGCAAATGGAACCAGTAATGTAAGATTCTTTATTGTCAAGTAACAATAATATAATGTAGCAAATAATAAGTGTGTTTAATTCAAGGTGTTTTGAATAAATAGTATTTTAAGTTAGTTAATTATTTCATATTTATTTTGTTAAAAATTAAAAAGTTACAAGGAGAATAGGGAATTTATAGTAATAAGAGAAAGGAAAATTATGAAAAAATAAGTATAATATTGGTTGTATTGTTTTTGTTGAGCTCATTGACAATTGTGTCTGCTAAATACGATTCCGAAAGTCAAAGACTAAGTAGTATAAACGAATTATATGACGAAAGAAATATGTTGTGTATTGAGTTTGAAAAAAATAAGGAAAAAATCAGAGAAATAGATTTAGCTTTAGAAAACTTAGGCGTTGAAACATTAGATATTAGCGAGGTTAAATCAATATTTGAAAATGCAGAAAATGTTTCATCACAGCAAATTGAACGAGTTTCAACACCATCTACACCAACTTCAACTTGGACATCAACAAGAACTACATATACTTTAAACAATATTACATATAATTTACAAATAATAAGGGCTGTTAATAATTCAGGGACAAGCGGACAATTGTATAAGTCATGGGCAACAGTACAGTTAACAAGATCAGGATCTGCACAAGCTGGGCAAGTCGAGACCCTAAAAATTGTAATAGATACTGCGCTACAAGCTACAATTCCTTCAGATCTAAGAGCAGGATATTCATTTTATACAATGTTTAGAGATTTGTGTAGCGCAATGACGTCTTCCACAACATTCAGTAGTTATAAAGCATCATATACAACTACGGTTAATGCTCAAGAAGTATATGTGTTCGTAAGATACAATAATGAAACTGATGCTAATCAAATGTTTACTTATGTTGGAAATAGTACAGCATATGTATGCACAACAACTACGCCTGCTACAGTTGCAGAAAATGGTATTGATCTCATTGCTGGAAGCAAAACACAACAGGGAACTATTGCTTCGAAGTATTTCTCAAATTTCAACAGTTATGCGTGCAATACATACAATAATTATCGACAAAACGGTACAGCATTCGTAGTAAATAAATATCAAGTATTAACATTTAAGGAGTATCATATAAATGGAGGATATAACTCATATTGGATTCCAAGAGAAAACCATGGTTTCTATTAATATAAAGATTAATGAGATAACAGTGATATTAGGAGGGAAAAACAATGAGGAAAAAAGTGACAAAGATTATTGTTGGGATAATTGTTGTTATGCTAGCTGTGGTTGTGATAACAGCTATGAGAAAACCGGTAGGAGGAATTTCCGGGTTGTTTTCAACAATTAATTTTTCTGAAGAAATGAGCGTTGAGTCAACCCAAACAACAAATAACAGTGCCGTAAGTAAAGTAACGTTAAAAATTAAAGGGTATAATCTATTTGAAAGTGGTAAATTTAAGGGAGAAATAGTAATTGATAATCAGAAGATTGTAAATGGTGATGAGTTTTCCCTGTTAGCTAATCACAAGGATGGTCAATATACTATTACTGTTGTTCAACTTCCAAAAGTAGCCGATAATGGCATTGACTTAATACCAACTAATAAAACATATACTTTCTCAATATTTAATAATGAAGCCTATTTGATTATAGTAGATGATGATTTGGTAAGCAGCTATTATAAGAATTTAGGAGAGTAAAAAGGGGCTGTAAAAAAATAAAAATTTAGGAAACTATGTAGAGGCTTGCAGC
>JBJFHD010000022.1:0-6275 GCA_051893335.1 Erysipelotrichaceae bacterium
TGGTCCTAGGGTTTTATTTTGTATTTGTTTGAGTTGTTTATTTTTTTACAGCTCCATTTTCCGATTATTTTACCGTAACATTCTTCCCGACGGTCTCTGAACAATCCCCATTCAAACCTTTGTTGTTTTATTGCTTCAAAATCAAATTCAGCATAGATGACGGTTTGTTCTGTTCTGTCAGCTTTTTGAATCAGCTCCCCGGTAGCATCGCAAATAAAACTGCTGCCATAAAATTCTAGAGAACTTGATTGATTGTTATTTTCCCGGCATGGTTTTACTGTTTCTAATCCGACCCGATTAGCAGCCACTACCGGGATGATATTAGCTGCCGCATGACCCTGCATTACTCTTTGCCAGTGAGGCTGGCTGTCGGTGGAAAGAATCGGCTCACTGCCGATTGCGGTTGGAAATAACAGGATATCGGCTCCGTTAAGAGTTAAAATTCGAGCCGTTTCACTAAACCATTGATCCCAGCAAATTCCAACACCGATTTTACCGTATTTACTGTCAAAAACTCTAAAACCACTGTTTCCGGGGGTAAAGTAGAACTTTTCCTGATAGAAATGGTCATCAGGAATGTGGGTTTTACGATAAACTCCCAAAATCTTGCCATCAGCATCGACACAGGCAACCGAATTATACAAACTGTTTCCGTCTTTTTCATAGAAACTGACCGGTATTACCACTTCGTATTGTTTTGCCAGTCTTACCGCCATTTTTACTGAAGGATGATCATTCAGCGCCAATGCGTAATCGTAATACTCATATCTTTTTTCCTGACAAAAGTAAACCCTGTCAAACAATTCGGGTAAAAGAATTATTTTAGCGCCGTTTTGCGCAGCTGTTGTGAGATAGTCTTCGGCTTTTTTCAAATTTTCTGTTTGACTATCATTACAACTCATCTGAACTGCTGCTACTTTTATTTTGCTCATATTTACTTCTTTCTAAAATTACTATGGCATAACGCCATAGTAATTCATTTTTTAACCGCCGGCTTTAACGTGAGTCCAAAGCTCACCTAAAGTTTTCTTTAAAGTTTCATCATCGTGGTATTCTTCATCTAATGAATAGCCGGTACGGATTGTATAAGAACTGATGTCTTTAAATTCGCCATTAGCCAACTCATCAAGTGCCAGCTGATTTCCTGAAGTATAACCAACATAAAGTGAATTGTCGATTGCGACTTCTTTTTCCAGATTGAAATTAATCCAAGCATGAGCCAGCTTAACATTTCTGGCATTTGATGGGATGCACATAGCATCTGACCAGATATTTGTGCCCTGATAAGGCTCACAATATGCCATATTTTCATTTCCGGAAATAATATATGATGCAGCACCGCTGTAAACTACTGCCATTGCTTTAACACCATTAATCATATCATCATTAACCTCATCGGTAACATAGCCCGGATTTACTTCTTTTCTCTGCTTCATTAACAAGTCGTAACATTGCTGAATTTCATCCGGATCAGTTGTATTTAATGAGAAGCCTAATGCCTTCATCGCAGGCATAAAATTATCTCTGTCAGCATCATACATGTAAACCTGTCCGGCATACTTGCTGTCGAATAAGATGTTCCAGCCTTGCGCTTCTACTTCTTGAGGGTCAACTTTTGTAGTATCATAAACAATTCCGACTGTTCCCTGGAAATATGGAATTGAATAGGAATGGTCTGGATCATAATATGGTGAAGATAAGTTATCGGCGATATTGTCGATATTGGTAATTAAACTTAAATCCAATTCCTGAATCATGTTTTCTCTGATTAAGCGTTCTACCATATAATCGCTTGGAACGATAATGTCATAACAGTCACCGCCTAATAAAGTAGTATACATTTCTTCATTTGAATCAAAAGTCTTATAATGAACTGTTACATTATATCTTCTTTCAAATTCATCAATAGTGTTTTCGCCAATATATTCGCCCCAGTTATACACAAATAATTCGTCGGAACCAAATTCAGCGATTGGATCAAAATCACTCTTTTCAGTGTTGCCGCATCCTGTCAGTGGAATTAACAACATAACTGCCAGTAAATAACAAATTAGCTTTTTCATTTTACGAAACCCTCTTCTTTCTTTCTGTTTTTTATCATTGGAACAACGTTCATTAAGACCAGAACAATTGTAACAATCAATACGATAATAGTTGATAAAGCATTAATAGTCGGATTAATACGCTTAATTGATGAATAAACATAGATAGCCACGGTATTTACCGATGGACCTGATGTAAAGAAACTGATTACGAAATCATCAAAACTCATGGTAAAAGCGATTAAGGCTCCGGCAACTATACTGCTTTTTAATTGCGGAATGATTACTTTGGTTAGAGCCTGAAACGGCGTTGCGCCTAAATCCAAGGCCGCTTCAGCCAAATTATCATCCAATTGGCGTAATCTCGGCATTACTGTCAAAATTACATACGGTATGCAAAAGACGACATGAGCCAAAAGAATTGTGCCAAATCCTTTTTCGATGTTTAAGGAAGTAAACAGCAACATAAAGCCAATGGCGGTAACGATATCCGGATTCATCATCGGCAAATCATTAACCTGCAGCACAACTTCTCGTAAAACTCTTTTCGATTTTGACAAACCGATAGCGGTCAAAGTACCGATAATAGTGGAAATTATCGTTGCTAATACCGCAATAATAACTGTGTAGTAAATCGCTTCTCTAATGGTTCTCGTTTCAAACATTTTCTTATACCATTGAAGCGAAAATCCGGTAAAGCGAGTCAGACTTTTGGATTCATTAAAGCTGAACAGCATTACATAAAAGATAGGCAGGTAGAAAAATAACATAATCAGCCAAACATAGCTTTTTTGGAAAAAACTCTTCAGTTTCTGCATTATTCTTCACCTCCGACTTTCTTATCGGCCTTTTTAGTTATATACATTGATATGATGATAACCATAGCCATAATCAAACTGATTGCACTGCCGTAGTTCCAGTCACCGACTGAAATAAAGTAGTTTTCAATCAAGTTACCGATCAATACATATTCCCCGCCGCCGAGTAATTTAGGAATAAAGAAACTGCTGACAGCCGGCAAGAATACTAAGGTAATTCCTGAAATAATTCCCGGAATTGACAGCGGTAAGATAACTCTTAAAAAGGTCTGAACGCTGTCTGCGCCTAAGTCATTGGCCGCAATTATCAAATTCTTGTCCAACTTACTTAACGATGTATGAATTTGTAAAATCATAAACGGCAGAAAGTTGTACACCATACCGATCATTACCTTTGTTTGAGAACTCATATCAACATAAGATAAGATACCTTTCCAGGCGTAAGTTCTGATTAACATATTAATCCACATCGGTAAGGTTATTAACAGGATAAAGAAAGCCTGCTTTTTTTCATCCATCTTGGCAATAAAATAAGCGGTAGGATAACCGATTAACAAACAAATTACCGTGGTGAAGAAAGCAATCTTTAACGAACGCCATAATACGGACGGAAAGATTGAATCACTGAAAAACTTTGCGAAGTTTTCCAAAGTGAAATTCAAAGTCAACACGCTGTTACCCTGCTTAGTAAAAGCGTAGAGGAAAATCAGGATCATCGGCGCTACGACAAAGGCAGCCAGCCAAACGATGTAGGGCCAACACATTTTTGAAAAGCTCTTCATGTTTAATACCCCATTTTACTCATTACATGGATATCTTCCGGATCAAAGGTGATATCGACCTTTTTGCCTTCACTGACATTCTTGGTTGTATGGACTTTAAATTGATGACCTTCAACCGCATAGGTAATCTGATAATCACCTAAACTGATATTTTCTTCATCAAAGTCGTAAATAACATCATAGATTTCGATTGGCTTACCGCTCTGCAAATCCCAGGCTTCGGCTTTGGCCCAGATACATAAATCGGTATCTAAGGCTACTGATTCTTTTAATTCTTCCGCAGTTATGAAGAAGTCAAAAGCTGCGACACCGACACCCTGTTTTTCATCTTCAGTATATTTAGGCTCAATAACATAAGCCTTGATAGTAATGCTGGTACCCTTGGCAGTTGCGAAAGTTACTTCGTAAGTTCCCGGTTTTTGTTGAATATCATATTCAACGGTATGCAATGATAATAATTCATCTTCTTCATCCCAAGCCTGAGCATTGGCACGGGCAATAACTTCCATATCTGATAACTTCTCAACGTCTTCTAAGTCCATATAGAAGTCGTTAGCCGAAATCTTTTCGCCTTCCTCTTCGTTACTGAAGTCATGGTTTCCGATAACATGCATCGTCACTGTCTTTGAAGCACCGGATACAGTTTGAACCATTACTTCATTATGCACACCCTTAAACAAAACCGATTTGACTTCACCCGGGATCATTCCCCGGCCTCTAGCCACAATTTCCAAGTCTTCCGGTCTGATCATTACATCAACCGGTTCATTTCTTCTAAAGCCGAAATCGACGCACTTATAATCTTTATCATCAAATGATACCAGATAATCATCTTTCATAACCCCGTCAAAGATATTACTTTCACCGATAAATTTTGCGACATATTCATTTGTTGGTTCGTTGTAAATCTCAGTTGGAGTACCAATCTGCATAATATTGCCTTCCTTCATTACAACGATCTTGTCTGACATTGTTAAGGCTTCTTCCTGATCGTGAGTAACAAAAATAAAGGTAATTCCGACTTCCTGCTGAATTCGTTTTAATTCGTACTGCATTTCCTTTCTTAATGCTTTATCTAAAGCACTTAACGGTTCATCAAGCAATAGTACATACGGTTCATTTACTAATGCCCTTGCGATCGCAACACGCTGCTGTTGTCCGCCGGATAACTGATTGATATTTCTTTGACCATAGCCTTCCAAACCGATTAATGAAAGCATACGATTGACTTTCTGTTCGATAACGTCTTTACTCTGTTTTTTGATTTTCAAACCAAAAGCGATATTGTCATAGACATTAAGATGCGGGAATAAGGCATATCTTTGAAAGACCGTATTAATCTCTCTTTTATAGGCTGGAATATCCCCAATATCCTTGCCGTCAAAGATTACTTCACCACTGTCGGCATCTAAAAATCCACCCAGAATTCTCAATAAGGTTGTTTTACCGCAACCTGACGGTCCTAACAGTGTAACAAATTCGTTTTCATAGATATCCAGATTAATTCCCTTTAGAATAACCTGATTGTCAAATGATTTAACGATGTTACGAAATTCAATTAGTTTTTTCATTTCAATTTCCCCCTAAAATATCGGTGGCGTTGATATCCACAATACCTTTGCAACGCTGTTGCCTTTATTAACTATCTGATGATTAGTATCACCTTTCATATAGAAGGTTTCACCTTTCTTCACGATGTTAGCCGTCTTATTTTCCAAGTTGATAATGCTTATCTTGCCGGTTAAGACATAACCGAATTCCTGCCCCTTATGCGGGCTGATTTCGTGACTCTTTCCCGCCGGCTGTAATGTCAACATAATCGGTTCCATTTCATTCTTTTGGGAATTAGTTACTAAGTAGGTGATGGACATCTCTTCTTTTTCATCCACGAAATAATCCTGTTCAGTAAAGACTATCTTGTCGTTGATATCTTCTTTAAAAAAGTCGGCAAGTGAAACCCCCAATACTTCAACAATATCTTCTAAAGTTGAGATTGACGGAGAAGTTAAATCTCTCTCCAGCTGGGATAAAAATCCTTTGGTAAGTTCGGTTCTTGAAGCTAAATCTTCAAGGGTTAATCCGTTTTTGACTCTTAACTGCTTAACTCTTTTTCCTATATCCATTCGTTTCACCGCCTTTGTTAAGTTTTGCTAAACATTTTGTTAAATAATAAACACATATATTATATATTAAATGCAAAAGATTTCAATAGTTTAGTTAAATAATTTTTAATTATTTTTTTACTTATAGTAAACTTTTTTCCCCGTTTAATTATAAGTGATCCCAGTGTTATTTATAGCTGAATTACTTCGGCTTATCCAGCCATGATTAATTTCAGGACAATTTTTTGATACCCATTAACGCAAAAATTATTTATCTTAAACCACTTAAAAAGACTGAAACCATTTCAGTCTTTTATAATTATTCCAAGTTTATTACTTTTAAGCCAAATCCTATAGTCTCATAATACTTATCCAGCAGGCTGTTTTTTTCAATTTTATCTGCGGTAATATAGCTTTGATTGGAATAATGCAGTTTTACCTGTTCTTCTTTATTATTAAATCTAATAATGAAAGTTAAATTGTAAATGTCAGAATAGAAATGTAGGAAATTACCGATTAAAAATGTAGGTA
>JBJFHD010000023.1:0-6051 GCA_051893335.1 Erysipelotrichaceae bacterium
AAAGAGGCTGCAAGCCTCTACATAGTTTCCTAAATTTTTATTTTTTTACAGCCCCGTCATTAGCTAAATCAGACAACTTCAATTACACCGTAACTTCCATCAGTTCTGGTATAAATGATTGACATAAGTTTGGTATCTTTGTCACGATAAACGAAGAAATCATGGTCACCCAATTCCATTTGCATAATAGCATCGTCAACATCCAAATCATCAACAACAATTCGCTTTGTCTTAGTGATTGAATCAGAACTTACTTCAAATTCTCCTTCATCAATAAAGGCTTTAGCCAGTTTTTCCTTGTGACGACGATTTAAACGGGTTTTTTGTCTTCTGATTTGGTCTTCTAATTTATCAATCGATTCATCAATGGCATTTCTTAAAGAGCGATCGACTACCTCTGAACGAAGATAGCCCACTTTAGAAGGTATTGTAATTTCCAGTTTGATATCATTTCCATGCTTCTTAACGATAACTTGAGCGGTTGTTTCAGAATCGATTAAAAAGTATTTGTCTAAAAAAGACAATTTCTCACTAATCTTGCTCTCTTCATCCTTGGTAACGGTCAAATCTTTTGCGTAAACATTAACTTTCATATTAAACCTCCTAGTATAGTTAATATACTTAACGATTTAGAATATCATTTAACCAAATATAAAGCTTATATAAGGAATAGGTATCTAAACCGCAATAATCAAATAATTGCTGGCGATAAATATCGCTTTGTTCAGGACTGCTGTTTTGCATTAAACGATGGATAATCACAGCTTTCATCCCGTCATTTACCTGTAAATCTTTGTATGAGTGCTGCTCATCAATCATATTTTCGATAGTTTTTAAAGTGAAATTCCCCCTCATTCTAACATCATAGACAATTCCGGAAGTGAATACAACTGCCATATCAACCATTCGTTCGGCAATCGATTTCAGCTTAGCTTCGTATTGCGGAAATAGTTGGGCTAATTCCAGAAAGCGAATTTTTTCCGCCCCAACAGCATTATAGGCTAATACCGTCGCATCATCAGGAATTAATTCAACTAACTGTTGAGCAATCTGTTGGCGATTGTCGTTTTCACCGATATAACTGTAATGCTTTAATTCTTTACCATCATAAATGTGTAAAGAATATTGAAACAATAAAACATCAAACGGCCGCATACCGTAGTACGGTGGTATAGCATATAAATCCCATTCAAAATCAATAAAGGCTAAAGGAAACTTAATTCTCTGCATCCACTGTTTAAGCGCTAACCTATCGAAGTATAGACCGCCGTTTTTATCTGCCATAACTTGGGCATATTGAATACGGTTACCTTCAAAAGAGCTTACATCGATTTCTTTTAAGTATTTGATACCACGCTGATACATCTGCTCTTTTTGATTACTGCTGACCAAGGTAAGAATACTGTTATCCTCTTTGATTTCCATTTGCGGAAAACAGTTCAGATAATACTGACATCGGCTGCGACCGGTACATTTACTACTCTTAATCCCAACGATATTGGTAGAATAAACTTGTTTCATTTCGGCTAATACTTCCTGTGGATTAATCGGACAGTCATTGACATAATCTTTGATTTTTTTGTTCTTCTTGCTGAAGCTGTCAGTCAAAATCCATAAAAGATCATTATCACAAATATCTGTTCTGACATAATTCCGATTGAGATAAATCAAATAGAATTCGCCGATTCGATAGCCTAATTTTTGTAAAACATATTGAGAAAAAAGCATGTTGATACTTTCCTCAAGATTTTCGCTAATCGAATAAGAAATAAAGTAAAGATCTAAACGATCATTGTTAACATGAACCAGTGGAACTTTGATGCGTAAATCATCATATTCAAATCTGGCCCGAAAAACCCATGAGGCTTGTTTTAACAGCTGGGCAGTATCTGAATTTGTCTGATTTGGCTGTCCGATCAGATATTGATCAATCTTGAGTTTGTCTTTTATCGACTCACAAATATCAATATGGATATTTAAAAAAGGAACTGCAGTAGTTTCATTAACTAAAGAATTCTGGTACAGTTTTTTACAGCGAATAAATTTTTTTACATCTGATAGATGCATACTATCAACCTCAACTTAATTATAGCACAATTATTTTTAGGATAATAACAAAAGTGTATTTACTTGCCGGTAAATACACTTTTTGTTTTTTAAAGATTGCTGACGTTATGATAAACGTTTTGAACGTCATCAACATCATCCAACAAGGTCAATAAACGTTTAAATAAGGTAACATCTTCTTCTTCAGTTAATTCAACAGTGTCCTGAGGAATTAATCTGGTTTCCAGAATGTCAAATTTAGTTTCACCTTTGCTGGCTTCAATGGCATCTTTTGCCTTAAATAAATCGGTTGGAGCAACATATACTGTTACAAACCCGTCTTCATCAGCTTCTACATCGCTGACATCAACTTCAGCCATCATTAGAATATCTAATACTTCCTCTTCGTTGCCTTCAAATGACAGGATACCGACATTATCATATTGATAAGATACACAACCGGCTTTGCCTAGATTGCAGTGAGCCTTGTTAAAGCAGCTTCTAACTTCAGCTAAAGTACGGTTGGAATTATCCGATAATGTATCAATAATTATTGTACTTCCTGAAGGACCAAAACCTTCATAACGGTTTTCAATATATGCTTCGGCATTATTGCCCTTAGCCTTTTCAATATTTCTTTTAATAACATCTGCCGGAACTTGAGCAGCTTTAGCCTTTTCTATTACTCTTTTCAAAGTTTGATTCATGTTTGGATCGGGAACACCACCTTTGGCAGCCATGTAAATTTCCTTGCCATATCTTGAATAAATCTTTGTTTTCTTTGCTGCTGTAGCAGCCATACTTGCAGCTCTGACTTCATGAGCACGTCCCATAATCTTTTCTTCTCCTTTTCCAATAAATCAAATTTGTAGTTTTTCTAAAAACATTTCCTATTATAGCATTATTTAGATAAATATTGAATAGTTAATCACGTAATATAGCATCAAGATTTCTTGATAAACTGTCAATTACCTTACTGTGAATAGGATTAATATCCTTCTCGGTTAAGGTCTTTTCGCTGCTGCGGTAAATGATATTGATTGCGACACTCTTATAACCTTTTTCAATATTTGAGCCACGGTAAACATCAAAGATTTCTACGCTATTTAAAAGTGAACCGGCAGCCTTTTTAACCGTATCAACAATTTGACCGGCACTGACTTCCTCTTTAACAACTAAAGCCAAATCATATTCTACGGCCGGATACTTGTTAATGGTAGTGAACTTAACCTTAGCGCCCTTTTCCGAGAATACAGCCTTTAAATCCAATTCAGCTACAGTTGTTGGTGAAATGCCATATTCCTTATCAGTCTTTGGATGAGTTTGACCGATAACACCAACCAAGGTTCTGCCAATATAAACTAACCCGCTGCGATATGGATGTAAAATGGTATCGGTTTTTTCCAAAGGTTTGAAGAAAATACGTTTTTCGTCATAACCAAACTTATCAAGCAGATTAATGATCATCCCCTTAATGCTGTAGAAGTCATTTTCCGGCTGCTGTTTCTGCCATTTTGACACATCTGTCTTACCACAGGCAGCAATCGCTAAATGCTTTGACTGTTTACCATCATCACTGTAAACATCACCGAATTCATATAGCTTCAGATTTTGATTATTACGGCTGAAATTATAGGCAACTGTATCTAACATTGAAGCCAATAAACCGGTACGGTAATATCTTCTATCTTCACCTAAAGCATTGGCAATCCTTACCGGTTGACCGATACTTAAAATATTCTTACTGTCTTTTTCCTTAGAAATTAATGAGTAGGTAACAACTTCACTATAACCGTTGCCTAACAGAATATCAGCCATTATTCTTTCTTCTTTACCTAAATATGCATGATTGGCTAAAGTAGTAGCCATCTTCGGTAAAGTTGAAACGATATTTTCATAGCCTAAGACTCTGATTACTTCTTCAACTAAATCTTGGTGAATACTGATATCTCGACGATATGACGGAATGCTTGTTACAATACGGTCATCATCAAGCTCAACCGGTTTGAAATCCAAACGCTTAAAGACATCAAATACCTGCTGATAGGTAAACTTGGTGCCTAATAAAGCATTAACCTTGCGCAAAGAACATTCAATGCTCAGAGGCTGATATGAGCTATTTGAAACCACAGTTGTTTCCTCAATACCGGAAGCATTGGCTAATTCAATTAATAGTTGAATACTTCTGTCCGTAGCACTGTAACAAGCCAACGGGTCAATACCTTTGGTAAATCTAGTTGCTGCTTCGGTAAATAAAGATAATCGACGTGAGGTATTACGAATGTTTACCGAGTTAAAATGAGCGGCTTCAATAATAATACCGGTTGTATTTTCATCAATCTTACTGTCATCTCCACCCATAATACCGGCATAACCAATTGCCTTATTTTCAGTGGTAATCATAATATCATCTTCTAAAACATGATATTGCTGACCGTCTAAGGCAGTATACATTTCATTTAAGCCGGTTTTAACGGTTATCTCCTTAGCTGGAATTTTGGCTAAATCATAGAAATGTAACGGCTGACCGGTTTCCAGCATTACATAGTTGGAAATATCAACAACATTGTTAATAGCATTGATACCACTGGCATGAAGTGAATCAACTAACCATTGCGGTGATGGTTTAATTTCTACATGGTTGATAACCGTGCCGACAAAACAATCACTCTTATCAGTATCTAAAACGACCTTCAGGGTATTAGGCTGTTTTTCAGTCTGATAGCTGTAATCAGGTAAATGAGCCTCTCTGTCTAATAAAGCAGCCACATCCTTGGCAAAAGCCCACATACTGTAACAGTCACTGCGGTTAGGAGTTAACGAAACCTCATAAATTGTATCATCAAGATTAAGGTAAGCTAAAACATCAGTGTCACCGATTGGGGCATCATCCGGTAAAACTTCAATCCCTGCTAACTGCTGTTCAGTCAAATTTTTCTTGTCAACGCCTAATTCGCTCAGAGAACAAATCATTCCGTTAGACTCTTCGCCTCTGATAACTGAGGCTTTAATTTCACCGTTTGGCAAAACACAGCCGTTTAAAGCTACGATTACCTTCTGATTTGCGGCAACATTCGGAGCACCGCAAACGATTTTTAAAACTTCTGTTTTGACATCAACTTCACACAAATGCAGATGATCGGAACTAGGATGATTAACACAAGTTAATACTTTACCGATAACCAGCTTGTTGCCGTATGCCTGCTTTTCCATTGTTTCAACTTCAAAACCGCCTTTTGTCATAACTGAAGCTAATTGTGAAGGAGTGATACCTGTCAAATCAATATATTTTTCTAACCATTTATATGTAACTCTCATATCCAATCTCCTTTTTATTCAAAACGCTTATAATTACTTAAAAATTCAATATTATTGTTGTAGAAATTTCTAATGTCATCAATACCATATTTAAGCATCGCAACACGCTCTACACCAACTCCTAAAGCAAAGCCAGAATACTTCTCAGAATCAATGCCGGCCATCTCTAAGACATGAGGATGAACCATACCGGCACCTAAGATTTCAATCCAGCCGGTGTGTTTACAGGTCGGACAGCCCTTACCGCCGCAAATATGGCAGGAAACATCGATTTCCAAAGACGGTTCGGTAAATGGGAAATATGATTGACGCAATCTGATTTCACGCTGTTTACCAAACATACTTCGAGCCAGTAACTCTAAAGTTCCCTTTAAATCGGCCATCGTGATATTTTCATCAACTACTAAACCTTCGATTTGAATAAACTGATGTGAATGAGTAGCATCATCATCATCATTACGGTAAACCTTACCCGGGCAAATAACCTTAATCGGCAATTTATCGTGTTCGCTTTCCAAAACACGCATTTGTATAGCCGTTGTTTGGGTTCTTAACAGACGATTGGCATCGACATAAAAGGTATCCTGCATATCTCTAGCCGGATGATCAGCAGGGATATTAGCTCTTTCAAAGTTATAAAAATCCAGTTCTACTTCCGGTCCGTTATAAACCGAATATCCCATTGAC
>JBJFHD010000024.1:0-5757 GCA_051893335.1 Erysipelotrichaceae bacterium
GCTACCGCCGAGGATATTGAAGCCAGCAAAAAGGCTATGAGCTCGATGGAAGTCATCCTCGGTGAACCGTCCCGTTTGGAACGCCTTGCGGTGGATATTCACGATCACTATGTTTCTGCCTGTGCAAACGATCCCGACAGAGTGCAGAAAGCTATGATTGTATGCTCGAGCAGAACCATTGCATACGAACTATTGAAAAAGTTCCAAGATAAATATCCCGAATGGTTTGTTGAGAAGAAAGCGGCTGACGGTGTTTCTGTTACCGATGAGGAACTGCGCGAGTTGAAGCCGATGCCGTTCATAGCTATGGTTGCAAGTGTAGGCGCAAATGATAAACCGGAAATGTATAATTACCTCGGCGGTGTTAAAAACAGCAAACGCTCCGAGGAGCTTGATGCAGCCTTCAAACAGGACAAGTCCAATTTCCATATTGTTATCGTTGTTGATATGTGGATTACCGGTTTTGACGTTCCTTCACTGACCTATATGTACAACGACAAGCCTTTGAAAAAGCATTTGCTTATTCAGACTATCAGCCGTGTGAACAGAAAGTTCAAAGGCAAAGATTTTGGCTTTATTATCGATTATATCGGCATTCGTGATAATATGCGCGAAGCTATGAAAATTTACGGCGGCAATACCTCTGTTGCTCCTTCTGCCGATGATGTGGAACAGGCAACAGGTGTATTCAGAGAGGAACTTGAAATTCTCAAGGATCTGTTTGTTGGATATGATTTGAAGCCGTTCCTTGACCCGAATGGTGATCCTGCACAGCGTTACACGCTTTTGGCTAAAGCAGCGGAATATGTGTTTATTTCCACACAGGAACTGCAAACCGAAAGTAAATCAGGCAAGAGTGTCTCCAAGGTTTCTTTTAAGACATATTTCTTAAAGACTGTTAAAAGAATGCGTTCGGCATACGATATTTGTCAGCCGTCCGGTGAGCTCGGTGAGGAAGAATCTGCTCTTGCACAATGCTTTATGGCAATTGCAGGATTTGTGCGCAAGATGAGCGGAACGAGCGAAGTTGACACCGATACTATGAATCGCCGTGTATCTAAAATGGTGGAAGAAGCTCTTAAGTACAACGAGGTTGAAAGCGTTCTTGAAGATGGTGAACAAGAGGATATATTCAGTCCTGAGTATTTTGAAAAACTTTCCGATGTAAAAATGCCAGCCTCTAAGCTCGAACTTCTCGTAAAAATGCTCCGTAAGCAGATTAAGGAATATAGCAAGACCAATCAGATGGCAGCCAAGAAGTTCCAAGAGATGCTTGAAGAAACTATTAAGCAGTACCACGAAAGAAGAAAGCACCTCACCGCTGAAGAAGCCGGCGAAGCGCAAGAGCACGCCACGGAAGATATTATCAGGAATGCTACCGAACAGGCATTGCGTATTCTGAAGGATATGAATGCAGACCGTGAAAGTTTCCGCAAAATCGGGCTTACCTTTGAGGAAAAAGCGTTCTATGATATTTTAATGGCTCTTCGCGATGAGTATAACTTTGAGTACGGCGAAAACAAAACGATAGACGGTGTTGTTATCAACGATAAGTGTAAATCGCTGGCAAAGAAAATCAAGGAGATTATCGACACAAAATCTTCCTTTGCTGATTGGCTTAATAATCAAATTGTGCGTGACCAACTCAAATTTGATATTAAAGTATGCCTGATTAAAAATGGCTATCCTCCGCAGTACAGTCCGGAAGTTTTCCGTAAAGTTATGGAACAAGTTGAGAATTTTGAGGAAAATAATTGATATAAAAAATTATATGCCAACAATTAAAAACAACCATGGAAAGTTTAAAATGAGTGGGGTAACATATGGAATCAATTTTATTTGACAGTTACAGGAAATACCAAAAAGAACAAAAAGACAATTTCATAAAGGCGATTTTCAAATTGCCTGTATGGGCACAGATTTTTTTAGCAATGATTGTTCTTTGTTTAGTCTATAGTGTTTTGGTTGTTTTTGTTCCTTGTCTTAGAGTAGTGTACGGTTATTGTTTAGCGGTTGAAGTATTAACCTGTGTGGCGTTATATTTCTATACAGAAAACTTTCAAATAAAAACAAGTGATTCCCGGTTGTTTGTTTATCAAGAATACTGTGAAAAAATCAAACATTGGCTTGATTCAGTTGGCGTGAATGTTACATCAGAAAATATTACAGAAATAATGACGAGAACAAATAAACGTATTGATCTGTTAGAAAAGAAACGCAAAGAGCGAAGAGATCGTATTGATAGATGGATTCAGATTCTTATAATTCCAATATTATTAGCTATTTTTTCAGCAGTTATAAAAGAACAAACAGATTTGTCACTCCTGCTTGTGTATGCCGTTACTATGATAGTTGCAATCGCCTCAACGGGCTTGGCGTTTCTTAATATTTATAATATATTAGATTTCTTTCAAAAAAGAAAGTTAGAGCAAATGAAAAGTTTTGTCGAGGACTTACAAGGAATTTTGGATTGTCAGTTTGAATGCAAACTTATCGGTCTAAAGGATAAAGATAATGAATAAAAGCAGATTAATTATGCGAATCCATTCAAACAATCAATAATCGCTTATAAAAAGAGGGTGTATATATTGCTATTTCGTAAAAAATCAACTATTTCTAATAAAGACAATGAAAATTTCAAGCCTATTGTGTTTGTCAATAATCCTGTGAAAAGGCAAAAAGACGATATCGTCGGTTTTGATAGTCAGGTAGAAACATTGGCTTGCGCTATTGAGTCTGGGGCAAATATGATTGGCGTTATAGCAGACTACGGTAGTGGTAAATCCAGCTTAACGGATATTTTGTCAGAATCTTTAAAGAAACGAAAGAAAATTACAAAGCCTATAAAGATTAATCTTTGGGATTGTTTGCAAAAAAACGCAAATCCAAAGCCATCTGATGATGAGAAAATATCAGTATTAACAAGATCATTTTTATATCAACTTTCGAATGGGCATGGGCGAAAATTTGGGAGTTTTATAAATAAGATTTTAAGCAAAAATTATGGTAATATTTCTTTTGGCATTAATTCTTGGAAGTTTTGGTGGATGTTTATCATTGCAGGGTTAATGTTTGTGATATATAAAATATCCACACTTACTAATACGGGAATAATGCAATATCTTCCAGAGGGGTTTGGAGTTATAGCTTCCGGTGTAAAACTCTTGTCTCCCTTCTTTCTATTCCTTGCATGTGTATTTTTAATTTTGGGTATAAAGGATACCTATATTGCATTTTCTCATTGGAAGATGCAAGAAAAAAGAGAATTAGAAATCAACGATGTTTTCGATACATATTCTACCATTGTTAATAAAATTCGGCCGTTATGCAAACGAAAGAAGCGGCTCGTAATTGTTGAGGATTTAGATAGAATTACAGAGAAGCCTTTGGTTGTCGAATTTCTGAAAGAATTATATCGCTTCCATGATACGTTGGGAGAGTATAGCGAAAACTTTGTTTTTGTGGTATCCATAAAACCTGAAGCGCTATTAAAACCTAATAGTGCAGCTGAGGATAATGTTTATACAAAAGTATTTGACACAGTTATATCGTTAAAACCAATTCATTTTGATGATTATGACTCGGTATTATTAAAACTTATCGATAATAATCCAAAGCAAAAAGCAGAACTGCAACGGTTGATTAAATCAGAAATTAAAGATACCCTTCCACAGTCTTTTAAGTGGATTAAGAAGGGGGAAAACTTAACTTTAAGAGATCTTAAAGACCGTTTGAATCATGCTATAGCAATAATGCTATCAATAAAAAGCAAAAATTATCAGGTGAGTACTGCGGCAAATTTTGAAGCGTGTACTGCTATTGCGTATTTTGAGAGCCATTACCCAAAAGAATACTATAAGTTAATAAAGAATGAGGCAGGGTTTGCATCATTTATGCGCACAACACCAGAAATAATCAATGGCAATACCAAGGATGTTCAACCAGCATTAGTTGCCTCTTTTAACACAACATTTAAAAATGGTGACAGTAATAATGCAGAGTATTCTAAGATATTCGTTGATGAACTTTGCGGTTTAGTAGCTTCTGGCGTTTTTAATGATGATTTTAGAATGTATTTTTATACTTATCCTAAAGGAAGTCCAATAAAAACGACCGATGAACGTGAACTTTGCAACTATTTGCTATTTCCTAACATCTATAAAAATCATGATAATTTAGATGAAGTTGTTATAAAGGTTTTTAAGGATAGAAAAAATAGCATTGTAGAAAAAACCTTAAAATCGCTTGAAAAGTACCCACCAGTTATACTTAAAAATACAACTTTATTTGTGACTGCTGTTGAAGTTTCTTTGGAAAAAGCGTTTGATATATTTTCAGAAGAAATCATTGAATCTGACTATGATGAAAAGTATAAAGCTGAATGTTGGTTTAGACTCAATTCATTAGAAACCCTCGACTATGAAGGTTTTGTACATAAAGCTATTAATAAAATTTTAGTTGTATGCAAAAGTTCGAGCGAAATAATTAAAATTCGCAAATCTATCATATTGGGTTTGCGTTCTAAAATTGCGGATTTTATCGGATTATTTGAAAACTCCAAAGACATGATCCCGCTAATAACAGCGGATGAAATTAAAACTATCAATGACATTGATATCATCCTAAAGTTCATAGATGTTAATGTTCTCAAGAAAGATAATTACGAATATATCGCAGCAACCATTAATAATCAACCGCTTAATCAGAATAGTGAAACATTTAAAATTGCCTGTAATGTTTTTCGTAGATTTTCCAAATTATTATCTCCAATTGAAATGGGAGATGGTTTATTAAAGTTTGTAGATATAAATAATTATCTTGACGATGGGTTCTTTGAGATTATTTCGAAGGCAGAAATTAAACATCGAAACATTGCAACCTATTTAAACAAGTTTTCTGCAAGCGAATTGTCCGCTGAATATATTAAAATCATTGATAGTTTAGGGTTTGATGATTATATATCGGAAGACATTATTGATACTGTTTTACAAGAAAAGCATTACTATACACCTTTACTCTTTTTAGCCAAAGAAAATGATTTTTCTAAATTTGATTCACATTTAGCTAATAACTTAAAACTATTGGAAACATGTGAAAAAATCAATGAGGATTATCAAGACGTTATAATTAGCTTTAGAAAATACGCATTTCAAAATAAGGCGCGTTCAGAATATAAAATATTGTATTTTGAGCCATTTCCTATAATTTCAACCGAAGAATATGTTTCTATGACTGAAGCAAGCGAATTATTTAAACTGGTTGATACTTCACAAATAAACGAAGAAAACTATAGTGAAGTTTCGGATACGCTATGTGAGAGAACTTACGCTACATCAGAACTTGTGGATTTATTTGATTGGCTGTTCAATAATGAAAAAAATGAGAACTGCATTAGCGACCCTGTATTGCGAAAGAACTTTTTTGAATCATTGGATCTAAGAAAACTTGAGCTAAGAAAACTTGATGATCAACAAAGGAACTATACTTACAGCGTTATCGCTGATGTAATTGTAGTCAATACTCCCGATGATGCTATCAGTGTAATGAAAAGATTCGATTGCCTAATTCCAGAAATAGAACCGATTGTTCAAAAAGATAGTAAAAAATATTCGGCTTTAATTGCTTCAATGAATGAATTTTCTTCAGAAACATTGAAATGGCTTGATGAAAACTTTATTAGAGACGGTCTATCTGAGACTCTGTGCAAAGTATTGTATGAGAAGGAAGATTATATCAATTTCATAATCGCTGATGTCT
>JBJFHD010000025.1:0-1278 GCA_051893335.1 Erysipelotrichaceae bacterium
TATGATGTAGCAAAACAGATGTATGGGTGTTATCTTGCTGAAGGTGAATTTACGGAATTGATTAGATACATCACCGAGAGTAAGGCTGACAGCTTAAAGGAATTAAGTGATTCCATAGAGAACGACTACCCCAAATTGTTTAACAGGATTTCAGGTGCAGATAAAGACACCGCAAATCCAAATGAACGCAGAGAAACCAATATTGATGTCTTTGCAATTAGCTACATGAAAAGTATAGCAGATACTTTGGAACGCATAACGGATTCCGTGTTTTTCTGTCCTGAGATTAAATTGTTTGTTCGCAAACGCAGAATAAGAAATATGTGTGAAATCATCAAGAATAAGCTTCAGGTGTTTCTCGAACCTGATAATCTTGTGTGTTGGTGCGAGTATAACAATAATATTTGGTCCCTTTGCTCTATCCCTAAAGACTTAAGTAAACGAATATATACAAACCTTTGGGACAGAGAGGTTATATCTATACTCACATCCGGAACACTATCTGCAAATAACAGCTTCAGCCTTATGAAACACAGGCTCGGTATAGATAATGTTTCTGCGGATAAAATTGCCGAAACAAGCAAGAAATCGCCTTTTAATTATAAAGAAAATGCCCTCATATATATTCCTGAATATATACCATTTCCAAATGTAAAAAGAGAGGGCTATATAAAAGCTATAACATCAGAGATTGACAGATTGATTAAAGCAACATACGGACATTCGCTTATACTATTTACATCATACAGACTTATGGAAATTGTTTTTAACGCAATGAGCAAAAATAATTACGATTATCCCTTATTCATTATGGGCAGAGGTCGGATTGATGCGTTAAAGGATTTTAAAATAAGCGGAAACGGTGTACTCTTTGCGAGTGATGCTGCCGGTGAAGGTGTCGATATTGTCGGAGACACATTATCAAACCTTATTATTGTAAAATTACCTTTTGCCGTACCTGATCCGATTTCAAAATACGAGCAGTCTGTTATGGGCGGTCTTGATACATACTTGAAAGATATAAATACACCTAATATGCTGATTAAATTAAAACAGTATGTGGGCAGACTTATCAGAAGCGAAAAAGACACAGGAGTTGTTGCGATACTTGACAGCCGGGTAAATTCGGACGGTAAGTATCGTCATATTGTTTTGGAGTCGCTTTTTGATGCAGAGGTAACAAGCAACATAACAAAAGTTGAAAGATTTATAATGGATAAAAAAGATAGCACATATTTTGAATAAAACAGGACACGCTCCGCATAGAATGAATTATAA
>JBJFHD010000025.1:1378-5663 GCA_051893335.1 Erysipelotrichaceae bacterium
AGGGTGTTTTACAAAAGTTATAGGAGTGCTTGCGTGAAATTGTGCAAGCTGAATAAAATTTATTCAAACCCAAAAAACATCTGGACTCAAGAGTATTTTCATGTTATAATAAGATATGACTTTTAAATGAATATGTAATTTACCGAAACTCTTGAATTTTAACAACGGGTTTGATCTGCCCATATGTTAATGATTCAGGAGGTTTTTTTATGTCGAAAGCTAAAGTATATAAAGCTGCAATATATTTAAGACTGTCAAAAGAGGACGGCGATAAAGAAGAAAGCTATAGCATATCCAATCAAAGAGAATTGGCTATGGATTTTTTGAGCAAAAATACAGATATTCGTCTTGTTGAAGAAATGGTTGATGACGGATATTCAGGCTCAAATTTTAACAGACCTAATTTCCAAAGAATGATTGAAAAAATAACTGTAGGTGAAATTAACTGTGTTATAGTTAAGGATTTATCTCGATTTGCAAGAGATTATATAGGTTCGGGATATTACCTTGAGAAGTTATTCCCTGCTATGGGTGTTCGTTTTATCTCTATAAATGACAGAATTGACTACAAGATTGATGATGGCTCAAACACAAGGCTCATTATGGAAATAAAGAATGTTATGAACGATTCCTACATTCGTGATATTTCTGTTAAAATCCGAAGTCAGTTTGAAATCAAGAGGAAAAAAGGCGAATATATCGGTGCATTTACTGTTTATGGCTATCTTAAATCAAAAGAAGATAAACACAAGCTTGTGGTCGATGAAAATGTAGCGGAAGTTGTAAGAACAATATTTAATATGCGTATGCAGGGTATTAGTGCATCAGCGATAGCAAATAAATTAAATCTTTTGTGTATTCCATCCCCGGCAGAGTATAAAAAATTGAGTGGCAGTAATTTTAATGCTAATTTGCAAAAGAAATATAAAGCTGAATGGTCGGCAAAGGCTGTTATACGCATTTTAAAGAACGAAATATATACAGGCACTCTAATTCAGGGAACACGCACAACGGCTAATTATAAGATTAAAAAAGTGATTGAAAAGGACAGAAGCGAATGGGCTGTTATCCCTAACAATCACGAAGCCATTATTACGCAGATTCAATTTGATACCGTTCAAAAGCTGATAAGCAGAGATACAAGGATTAAGCCCGGAAATGACGAACCGTATTTATTCTCAGGCTTTGTTGAGTGTGCAGATTGCCATTGTTCATTAGTGAGAAAGACATCAAGGTACAACGGCAAAATCTATGCTTATTATATGTGTTCTACAAACAAACTCGGATATGGCTGTACCTCGCACAGAGTAAATGAAAATGCTCTTTATTCCTCTGTTTTGGCGGCAATAAATATGTATTGTGAAAATGTAGCGGACATATCAAATAAATTCAGTAATATGCCTGTTGATGAAATAAAGGCTATGCGTATTTCAAGCATTGACAATGCCATCAAAGAGAAAACAGATGATATATATAATCTGGAAAGAACATTGGAGGTTGTTGAAAAAAGATGTAAAGATAAGCTTGAAAATGATGATTCGTGTTATGAAATATGTGCTGATATTCGATTGGAAATCAAAAAGCTTCAGGACGAAACTGAACTGTTGAGGGCTGATAAGGCTGATGTTGAAAAAGAAATACAGGACAGTTTGTTATGGGTTAAGATGCTGTCAGAGAACGGCAAAATCACAGAGCTTAACAGAACTGTAATATCAAGACTTATTGATAAAATTTATGTATATGAGGATAAACGAATTGAGGTTAGATTCAGCTTTGAGGATAAATTCAGAAGCTTGGTTAATTTAAGTGAAAACAATATTAAGGAGGCGGTTTAAATGGCAAGAAAAAGTAAAAGGCTTGCTGTGCAAGAAGAAAAACCGCTTGAAAATAAAAACCTTTATAATGTTGCGGTTTATCTTCGTTTGTCTGTTGAGGAAAAGCGAGACAATGATGACAGCGAATCACTTGAAAACCAAAAAGATATTATACTTGATTACTTACAGGACAAGACTGATATGAAAGTGTTTTCTGTGTACTGTGATAACGGAGAAACCGGAACGAATTTTGAGCGTGAGGCATTTCAGCGAATGATGTATGATGTCTATAATGGTAAAGTTAATTGCATAATAGTTAAGGACTTATCCCGTTTCGGCAGAGAGTACATAGAAGCCGGAGATTATCTTGACAGAATATTCCCATTGCTCGGAATACGATTCATAGCAATCAATGATAATGTTGACAATCATGTTACACCATTTGATATTTCAGTGCCGATAAAGAATATCATAAACACATTGTATGCAAGGGATATTTCCAAAAAGGTATCGGCTGCCCTTCGTATCAAACAGGCAAATGGTGAATTTATAGGCACATATGCAGCTTATGGATATTTAAGAAATCCTGATGATAAGCATAAAATTATTGTTGATGAAAAAACAGCACCGATTGTCAGGCAGATTTTCGAGTGGAAAGCTGAAGGTATGGGATATGCTTCTATCAGCAGAAAGCTTTTTGATATGAAAATTATGCCTCCCGGAAGATATAGATATGATGAAGGTATAGTGAAAGATAAGCGATATGCAAACTGTGAATTTTGGAGTGCTGCGACATTAAAATCAATGCTTACAAATCAAGTATATATCGGAAATCTTACACAAGGCAGACGGAAATCTTGTTTGTATGACGGAGTACCTGAGAAAAAGGTTGAAAAGAAAAATTGGGTTGTAGTTGAAGGGACGCACGAACCTATAGTTGAAAAAGAATTGTTTGATAAGGTTCAGATGCTGCTTGATGAAGCACATGATAAATACTTTAGAAATCTTGGCAAGTATGATAGGATGAGCAACAATCATAATATGTTCAAGAAAAAGGTTGTTTGCGGTGATTGTGGTACAAAGCTGACGAGGTATAAAAATGTCAAACCTAACGAAAAAAAGGTATATTATACTTTTATATGCCCTCACAGAGCAAGATTCCTCAATCAATGCAACTTTTTATCTATTCCCGAACCTACATTAAAGGATATTGTTATGCAGTCTATCAGATTGCAGATAGTACAGCTTTGTGATTTGGGTAGTGCAGTTGATAAAGCTTCAAAAAGTGAGAGCGTCCGACAGAAACGCATGGAACTTACAATGTCTATGAGTGATATTCTTGCTAATATTGCATACATAAAATCTGCAAGAATACGATTGACAAAAGATTATGCAAGCGGATTGTTGGATGATGACGAATATAAAATGGCAAAAGCTGAATTTGATAGTCAGCTTGCCGAAGAAACAAACAAGCTTGAAACTGTAGGAAAATTGCGTGATAAGTTTGACAAAATTATTTCAGCCGGAAAGTGGATTGACGAATTTAAACGATATAAAGGTGCTAAAAAGCTTACACAGGAAATGGTGGATGCCTTTATTAAGCAAATCAAAGTATATCCTGATAAACGCATAGAGATTGAGTGGACTTATCAGGAAAAGCAAACAGAGATACTTTCGCAGATTGACGGAGGTGTTAAAATTGCTTGAGAAATTTGTTGTAGTAAAATACCTTCGTTTATCCATTGATGACGGTGACAAAATAGAAAGTGACAGTATTGAAAATCAAAGGAATTTACTTGATTACAATATACAAAAGCTTTTTCCTAATAATGATGTTGAGGTTATAGAGATAGTTGATGACGGATACACAGGAACGAATATGAATCGCCCCGGTATGCGTAAACTGCTTATATTAGCTGAAACAAGAGAAATAAACTGCATCATAGTGAAAGACTTTTCACGATTTGCAAGGGACTATGTTGACTTGGGTACTTATGTTGATAAGACATTCCCTGTATGGAATATACGATTTATTTCCATAAATGATGGATATGACAGCCTCAATTTTGGCGGTATTACAGGTGGCATTGATATGGCATTAAAGAATATCACATATACAATGTATAGCCGTGATTTATCCGAAAAGGTAAAGAGTTCAAGAAAAGTAATATACAAAAAAGGTAGTTTTATTGCTCCGTATGCGTTTTTCGGATATTTGAAATCGCCTGATGATAAGCGAAAGCTTATTGTTGATCCCGTTGCCTCCGAAATCGTAAAGAGAATGTTTGCAATGCGGAAAAGCGGTATTACACCAACGCAAATAGCTATTATATTCAATAAAGAGAATATTCCTACCCCTGCAACATATAAGAAATCTATTGATCCATTGTGCAGAGATTGGAATAATGTCAGCGGTTATTTTCATTGGACTTCAAGTACAGTAGGAAATATATTGCGTGATGAACGATACA
>JBJFHD010000026.1:0-24975 GCA_051893335.1 Erysipelotrichaceae bacterium
TCCTAGGGTTTTATTTTGTATTTGTTTGAGTTGTTTATTTTTTTACAGCTCCTTTCTTTTTAGTTAGTTGAAATTAATCATTTACTTCGTTAGCAACATAGTCGTAAGCAGACTTGATTGCTGTTGTAACATCTACACCGGCAGCAACATCAGCCATCAAATTCTTTAATGCTGTACGAACATAAGCACTTGCTGTTACTGCAGGGAAACCACCAGCAATTTCAGGTTCAAGAGCATTTAATGTTTCGCTTGAAGCTAAGTAATCCTTATAAGACTGTACTTCAGCAGTAGTCTTTAAAGAAGTCTGATAGTTACATGCAATACACCAGCCAGCATTTACTTCTGGTTCAGCGAAGTATGATAAGAATTCGCAAGCAGCTGCTTCTCTATCTTCGTTTGATGTAAATACGATAGCGCCTCTGTTCCATGCAGGAGTCCAGTCAACACCGTTTTCTGTCTTAGGTAATTCAGCAACTTTCCAATTAGCCTTTAAGTATGGAGCACCGGCAACTGAACCGATATAGCAAGCGATGTTGCCATTGTTGTAGTCATCTGAGAAATAGTTAGATAATGTTGGGTTAGCTAAGAATACGTTTTCTTGAACGCCCTTTCCATACCATTCAAATGCAGCAGCAACTTCTGGTGAATCAAAAGTACATAAACCTGTTTCAGGATCAAATACCTGCTTGCCTAATTGCATAATCATTGTCTGAGCAACATCTGTTGGAGAGTCAACAGCAAAGCCCCATTTTCCGTTATATGCATGTACTTTAACAGCAGCATCATATAATTCAGACCAAGTTGAAGGAACTTCAGTAACACCGGCAGCATCAAAAATATCTGGGTTGTAGAATAAAACAGGTCCTGAGAACATTAATGGGAATACATGCATTTGACCATCTGAGAAAGAAGTAGCTTCTTCCAATGCACCTGGATTTAAAGCATCAATTAAGTCCTGACTTAAATATTTCTGTAAGTCAACAACTTTACCATCTTCAACATACAAAGCAGCTTCACTGGCATAATGGAAAATAATATCCGGTCCATTGCCATTCATAACAGCATTATAAACTGTATCACTGAATCCTGTATACTCTTGGCTTTCAACTATAACTACAATTTCGCCTTCATGAGCAGCATTGAAATCTGAAGCAGCTTTTTCTAAGTATTCTTTTTGAGCTTCAGTGTAGGTGTGCCAAATTGTAACTGTTTGTTTTTCCTTTGGCTTTTCTTCTGTACATCCAACCATAGAAAAGGCCATCGCAACAGTTAACAATACAACTAATAACTTTTTCATTTTCCTCTTCCTTTCTTTGCACTGAGTGCAAAAATGTCTTATCGACCTTTTCATTATAGCACAACACTTTGTAATTTTATACCCCGGTAATTTGATATAATAAAACCATAGGAGGTGCTATGATGAACATTTCAATCAACTCAATCGAAAAACTGGCTCCCTACCCTTTTGAATTCAATGAAGCATTGGATTATTACCGAGAAGATTTAGCTTCTGAAATAAAAATAACTAAACAAGCCAATGATAATATTGCCATAACAGCCACCTTCGCTAATCGTTATTATTTCGGCAATGAGAAAACCACTCATTTACTATATAATCCGAAAGAAAATTCTCTAGAGTTTTCCTGTAACTGTTCCTTTCGTTATCAAGGCAATTTATGTTCACATACCTTGGCAGTATTAATCTATTTACTGGATTTTGACTTGAATAACCTGCCAATCAGCTATCAAGGTAATTTCAAAACAGTAACAAGAAGCGAAAGAAAAAAGCGGGTTGAATATTTATACGACTGTTTGGCAAGAGAACATCAGATTGAAACCAGCCGGACTATTTTGAACACAATTCAAAATAATCTCTCTCAAAAATCCTATCAGCCCCTTAATAACAGTTCCTCTTTAGTTACCGTTCTAGTTGAATTAAACGACTGTAAGGATTATTACGGTGACCATTATCTCAGTTTCAAAGTCGGCGATAATAGGGCTTATTCAATCAAAAATATCAGCAGTTTTTTAAATAATATTGATCAGAACAAAACCGCCCGTTATGGCAAAAACTTTTGTTTTAACCATAATATAGACAATTTCGATACTAACGGCAAAGCTGCCATCGCATTAATGAGAAATCTGATTTCCCGATTACAACCGCCAGTTAAAGGAAACAAATTAATCCTTGATGACAATAACATCGCCGCCTTAGCCGACTACTTAAATCTGACCGACGCCAAAAGTAGCAATATGATTTATCAATTGGCAGAAGAACCTATTGTTTTTAATGTTAGAAAACAGGGCGAAGACTGTTTTATCGACTATCCGACAGTGACGGAAGGGGAACAATTATACTATTGTGATGGAGATATCTATTATTTGGCAAAATCAGATAACACTTTTGTCCTAAAGAAAAAAGAAATCAAAAACAAAACGGTATTTGAAACCCTGTTTGAACAACTAATGGAACATAATTCATTGAGAATAGGTGCCGGTCAAATTGAAGCCTTCTATAAATTGGTAGTAGCACCCTTAAAACAATCAGCGATTTTTGCGGACTATCCTTACGATGAAAGCAATATCGATGTTGAAACCACCGCAACTTTAAAAGGCTATATTAATGATGACGATCTGATTGAGTTCAACTTAACGAGCCAGTTTTCCAGCGGCAAGCAGGAAAACAGTTTTCTGCAACAGAAAGATTTATCGTTATTGACCAATAAAATCAAAAATACTTTGTTAAACTACGGTAATAAAAATGAGAACAACAATATCGTCATGGAAATTGATAATGATAAAACCAGAGAATTTATTACCGCCATCTTGCCGCAAATCAAAAATGATATTGATGTTTACTTGTCCGATGAGATTTTCAATTTCGGCAAAAAACAAAAATACAGTTTTTCGGTAGGCATCAGTTTCAAAAATGATTTACTGGCTTTAGATATCTCTTCCGATCAAATTCCGGTAGATGAGCTGGCTGATGTTATCAAAGCATATCAGAAAAAGAAAAAATTCTACAAACTTAAAGACGGTCAAAACATTTCTCTTTACAGTGATCAATTAGAACAACTTAACGATTTTATCGAAAGCTACGGTATTTCGCCAAAACAGCTTGCTGATAACAATATCCAAATCAACAAGTATAGAGCTATGAGTTTAGCCAAAGAGGATTTTGACGGTATCAAATTTGAAAGAAGTCAGAAATACAGTCAGTTTTTAGAGAACTTCGCTTCACTAAATGATGACGATTTCCAAATCAGTGAGAAATTTCACAACATTTTAAGAAATTATCAAACATACGGGGTTAACTGGCTGCATCATCTTAAAAAGCTTTCGTTTGGCTCAATTTTAGCCGATGATATGGGTTTAGGTAAAACTTTGGAAATAATTGCCTTACTTGAAAGTGAAAAGGCCGGCCTTTCCATTGTTATATGCCCTACGTCTCTAGTATTAAACTGGGAAGATGAAATCAAGAAATTCAAATCATCGCTTAAAGCAGCCGCCATTTACGGAAGCAAGGAAAATCGGCAAAGTATTATCACTGATCATCAGAACTATGATTTGCTGATAACCTCCTATGATTATTTGCGAAACGATATTGATTTATATCAAAACATTCAGTTTGATACAATCGTACTTGATGAAGCTCAGTTTATTAAAAACCAAACCACCAAAAACTCTATAGCGGTCAAACAGTTAAACGGCAAACACAAAATTGCCTTAACCGGTACCCCTATAGAAAACTCCTTAGCTGAATTATGGAGCATTTTTGACTTTATCATGCCGGGCTATTTATATAATTACAACTATTTCAAAAACCATTTCGAAAAAGATGTTGTTAATAACCGGGACGAAAAAGTAACAACCAAGCTGCAGAAAATGATTTCACCGTTTATTTTGCGAAGAAACAAAAAGGATGTACTTCAGGAGCTGCCAGAAAAACAAACTCATACCATTTTGGTTGATTTTGCTTATCAAGAGAGAAAAATCTATCTGGCTAACCTGTTACAAGCCAAGAAGCAACTGACAGAAAATGAAAAAGTCGATAAGATTGCGTTATTGGCTCAGATAACCAAACTCAGACAAATCTGTTCTGACTGCAGACTGGTTTATGATAATTATTTCGAGCCATCTTCAAAGCTGACAGCATGTGTTGAGTTAATCCAAACTTTAAAAGATAACGGCAAGAAAGTCCTAGTCTTTTCCAGCTTCACGAAGTTATTCCCTTTGTTAATCGAATTGCTGGAGGAAAATGGTATTTCGTATTTTGTTCTAACCGGGCAAAATAATAAGGAAAGTCGAAAAGAACTGGTAGATCGCTTCCAGCTTGGACAGGCTGATGTCTTTCTGATTTCATTAAAAGCCGGCGGAACCGGTCTAAACCTGACAAAAGCCGAAGCTGTTATCCATCTAAACCCTTGGTGGAATATCTCGGCTGAAAATCAGGCAACTGATAGAGCCCATCGTATTGGTCAGCATAACAATGTCTTAGTTTATAAAATGATTATGAAAAACAGTATTGAAGAAAGAATTATTCAACTTCAGGAAATGAAAAAAGAATTGACTGACACATTTATTGAAAACAACAGCTCTAACGCCATGAAAATGACAAAAGAAGATTTCGAGAAATTATTTACTGATTAAAGTTGTCTATTTGACAACTTTTTTTATCGCTGAAAGCAAAAAAAATTGGTATCAACTACGTACCAATAATCTATAAGAATGGTGCAGATGGAGGGACTTGAACCCTCACGATATTTCTATCAAGGGATTTTAAGTCCCTCGTGTCTACCATTTCACCACATCTGCGTGTTGGAGGTTCCTACCAGATTCGGACTGGTGGTCACTAAGTTGCAGTCAGTTGCCTTACCACTTGGCTAAGGAACCGCCATAGCTTTCGCAAGTATTATTCTATACCTTTTAGATATAGAATGCAAGACTTAAAATCATTTTTTGTTAAAAAATGACCGACCGATAAAATCGTGTTCTACTGACCTTTTTTGCTCATTCATTAAACACTTAATTGTTCTTCAAATATAAATTAAGCCAAATTTTTGGGGAAACAAATCAAGTTTACCTTATTGTGGTAACATAACCAAATGAAAACTGCCAAAATCACTGGCATTGATACTATAGTAACCATACCTCTTGAAAACAGATTTTCTTCATAAAAATGAAATACCAGCTGTTTAATAACCAGAAAAACTTTGTAAAGCAAACAGCCACAGGATGATTTCGCAAAAAGTACCAGTCAGTTTGCTGGTGTTTTTCTTCTTAATATTACTTTGTCCAATCATTTATGGTCACCTCTTCTGCTTACTGTAAAGTCCTGCAAATTATAATATAGATGCCCCATGTAAAATATCAATTTTTTTAATTATGTTTTTTTATGAATATTATGCAATTAAGCTAACGCTTTATAAAAATATAACCTTGATTAGTTTTCTTATAAATAGATATAATTAAAATAACAAAAGAGGTGTGATTATGATTAAAATACTGGATTTTCAGACAATAAAAAATGCCGCAGAGAATATGAACCCCTACAAATGGTATCAGTGGGTAGATGAAGCTATTAAGAATAAAGATAGTTTTCAATGTCCGCCAAAACCAAGATTATCACAGGAAGGTGGAGATTACTTTAATGCGATGCCGGCTTTATATGAAGAATCAAATACTGCGATATTGAAAATGATTGGAAGGCATTCATTAAAAGAAGGTGAAAAAGAACGTTCCATAATGATGGGCGATTTACTCTTATATGATTCAAAAACCGGAGTATTAAAAGCATTGATGGATGCAGAATACATTACCACTTTAAGAACAGGGGTAGTAGGAGCACATTCGGGATTTTTGTATGCTAAAGATAATTTTGATACTATTGGCCTGATTGGTCTGGGAAATATTATGACTGTCTGCTTTATGACATTTATCAGCATTTTAAAAGAAAACCATATTGACAGAAAAATAACCGTAAAACTCCATAAATATCACCAACACGAAGTAGAATTTGTAAAGCGTTTTTCCGGGATAGAAAATATCAGCTTTGAACTTTATGATTCTTATGAAGATGTAATCAAAGGAAGTGATATTGTATTTTCGGCAGTCACAATTATGATGGATCAATTCGCCTGTGATGATTGCTTCAAAGAGGGCGTAACTGTTATCCCAATTCATATGAGAGGTTTCCAGAATTGTGATTTATTCTTCGATAAAGTATTTACGGATGATATCGATCAAATCAGAGGTTTCAGATACTTCGATAAGTTTAAATCTCTTAACACGGTAACAGATACTTTACTGAATAAATGCGAAGGAAGAGCCAATGATAAAGAGCGAATTATCGTCTATAATTACGGAATTGCTATTCACGATTTAGTTTTTGCGAATAATTTTTACAATCTTATTGAAGCTGACAGCGTAGAATACAATTTCTGCACTACTAAATTCTTTATCTAAATAATCTTTACAAATCAGTGAATAACCCATTATTTCACTGATTTTTTCTTTGGTTTTAAAGCAATTTTTTTACCGCTTTTTGCCTTATAAGAATAATCCATTTTTTTCAGCAAAAAAGCGGTACTAAAACCGCTATTTCAAAAAGATAATTTAAACTTGCTCAAGCAAAGACTTCACTTCACTAAAACCCTTACTTTGGGTAAAAGACATCTCATGCTGATAATTTGCGATATAATCCGAGGCATCAGGATAGCTGTCAAAATTTGTTTGCTCAATAGTATCCTTATCGAATATTACCGACAAAATCAGTTTATCCTGTTGCACACATTCTACAACCAGTTTATTAATCGGCAACAACGCAAACAGCTCTCGAGCTAAACGGATTGCCAATGAGCAGACATAATCCTGACCGATTTTATTAAATTCACTTTGCGACATTTTCTTTTCCTTAACCACTCCATTTTCTTTTACCACTTTAGTTTGCGGCACAATTTTTTCGATATCGGTCGCTATCGAACAAGCCATAGTAGTTTTATCTATATAACAAAACTCAATATCAGTGAAATAATCCTTTAATGATTCGGCGGTTTCATCATTGGCTAAAACCTGATAATAACTGTCGCTATCACCTTGAACCACCTGCTTTGCCAGGGCAATAATTTCATTTTTAGCTTGGTATTTTTCTTGATTTTCTTTTTTGACAGCCAACAAATTCTGATAAGCCTTTTGTTTTTTTTCGACAAACAAAGCATCATTTTCATCCATAAAGATATTAGGCTTGATATTGTCATACTCCTGTTGAGCGATAAGCTCACTTGAATCGTCATACTGGTTGTCGCTCAGACTTAATTTTTCCCAATCAATAGGGTTGTAGCTGAATTTATACAATTTGGTAATATTGTCAATGTAATCCTGATATTGTTGCAGTTGGCTTTCATCAACCCTTTCATTCTCCGTTTTTTTATCACTCTTTTTATAAGGATAGTTCTTTGTATAATAGATTCCCGTGTTTGGAATGGAAAAAGTAGTCCTTGTTCCATTAGGACCGATGGTAAATCTTGCTCCCTTTTTACCGACCGAAAGACTAACCCCGCTTTTTGACAGATTTAGTCTGACTCCTTTGGTTAAATTGATGCTTTTACGAAAATAAAATCCCATAAATACTTCCTTTCTACCTAGCTAAATTATAGTAGTTTAGCCAATTTCCAACAAGGGTTATTTATTTACAAATTCACAAATAAGTCTATAATAAAAGTATGAAAAGGGTTAAAAAGAAAATGAAAGAAAAGAATAGAAAGCTTAAAAAAGCAGTAATAGCTACTACAGCTGCAACTTCTATATTAGTAAATCAAGGCTACGACAGTCCTTTTGAGATAATTGATGATACCGATTCTGATGATTCAATTAATCAATATGAGGAAAAGAAAAAAAGCCCATTCAAAAGCAAGTACAAACTTTTAATGAGCAAAATACCTCAGCCTGTTCGGGCAATTGTTCTTTTCCCATTATGGTATTTGGGCTGGCTATTAATGGCTGTAATCGAGCCGCTTTATTCAGCCTTAATTGCTCCGCACATTTCAACAATAGCATATTGGTTGATTTTGTTAGGACTAATGTTACTGGTTATTATGGTCGCTTCGATATTTATCTTCCCTGCTTTACCGTTAAGCAAAAGTATTAATAAAAAGACAATTAGTTTATCAGCATTTCTAATATTGGTATTAGCAATCTTTGATAAGTTATTATCATTCTACAATCCAAATTATCTCAGATACTCCCAAATTGTCAAATTCTCTTCTATCTGCCTATTTATGGTTGCGATACTTATTTATATTTACCTGAAAAACAAAAAAGTTCGTGTTGTAATGAGCAATAATAAATATCAGTTTCATAATTAAAAGTGCTAATTAAATAGCTATCTCTAAAAAGTAATTCAGCTTTTAGAAACAGTGCAATTAGCACTTTTTTTATTTTTAAAACTGCAATACCGCCTTTATAGCCCTTTTCCAGCCTTCTATCAAACTGTCGGCATTCTCTTTAGCTAAATTAGGTTTATAGACTTTATCAATCTCCTTCTTTGCCAGCAAATCCTTTTTATCTTTGAACAAACCGATTGCCAAACCGGCAAGCATGGCAGCTCCCAAAGCTGTTGTTTCAAAATTGACCGGTCTTACAATATCGGTCTGCAAAATATCAGACTGAAACTGCATCAAATAATCATTTTTGCTTGCTCCGCCATCAACCTGCAAAGAAGTTATTTTGGTATTGGTGTCTTTCTGCATTGCCTCAATAACATCATAAGATTGATAGGCCAGTGATTCTAAAGTAGCCCTGATAAGGTGGTTTGTATTGGTTCCCCTTGTCAAACCGAAGATAGCTCCTCTACTGTTTTGACTCCAGTAAGGCGCCCCCAATCCGGTAAAGGCCGGCACCACATATACCCCGGCACTGTCAGGCAAACTTTTGGCGATGTTTTCGGTCTGAGCAGCATTATCAATTACTTTAAGCCCATCCCTTAGCCATTGAATTGCGGCACCGGCCACAAAGACAGAGCCCTCCAGCACATAAACAACTTCATCTTTAATTTTCCAACCAACCGAAGTGATTAAATCGCATTGAGAATAGATCGGTTTATCACCGGCATTAAATAACAAAAAGCAACCTGTTCCGTAAGTGTTTTTACATTGGCCCTTTTCAAAACACATTTGACCAAATAAAGCACTCTGCTGATCTCCGCAAATGGAACATATCGGTATATCAATTCCAAGCAAATCAGTATATCCATAGATCTGCGAACTGTCGCAAATCTTCGGAAGCATACTTCTATCTATATTGAAGATTTCCAGCATCTTATCATCCCAATCTAAGGTATTAAGGTTCATCAGCATTGTTCTGGAAGCGTTTGTAACATCAGTTACATGAACCTTTCCCTTAGTCAATTTGTAAACCAGCCAGCTGTCAACCGTACCAAACAACAGTTCACCGTTTCTTGCTCTTTCATCACCGTTAGTTATATTATCTAAAATCCAGCGGATTTTACTTGCCGAAAAATACGGGTCTATCTTTAATCCGGTTGTTTCCTTAATCAGTGGTCCATACCCTTTTTGACTGACTGCTTCGCAAATATCTGCGCTTTGTCTTGATTGCCATACCAAAGCATCATAAACCGGTAAACCGGTTTTCTTATCCCAAACGATGGTTGTTTCTCTTTGATTGGTAATTCCAATCGCTGCGATATCTTCGATCTTGATTTTGGCCTTTTCGACCGCTTTGATACAAACATATTCGACCGATACCCAGATTTCATAACCATCCATTAAAACCCAACCGGGAAACGGAAAGGTATTGGCAACTTCCTGCTGAAAAGATGAAACGATATTCAAGTTTTCATCGATGATCATTGCTCGTGATGATGTTGTGCCCTGATCGATTGCTAAAATGTATTTTGCCATATTATCAACTCCTGTTATATATAAATATTATCATATTCTGCCACCATTAGATTGAGAAAATAGTGTTTTTTTGGTATCATTGAAATGGAAGTGATTATATGCGTAAATTATTACTATTATTTATTATATTTGCTTTATTTCTACCTGCTGATATCTTCGCTGATAACAAATCGGCTACTATAAACATCTCCGGAACAGAATCGACTTACTGTTCGGAGCTAGCAATTGTAGAAGTTCATTCAGTCAGTCAATGTGAAGTTAACAATATTTCAGGTACAATTACTTATGATAAAACTGTCTTGGCTGTCTTTTCAGTAGAAGTATCTGATAATTTATCCGGCTGGACTTTTACTATCGACACTTCAACAGCGGGAACCATTAAATTTACCGGCAGCTCTAACAGCGATTTTCTGCTTCAGGATCGAACCTTATTCACAATAACTTTTATTGTTCACAGTCGTTCTGAAACAACTACTTATGTTAAATCCGCTTCGGTAAGCTCAACCATTACTACAACACAGGAAGTTGAAGAAGAAGTCGTAATTAATCAGGATGAAATCGACGCAGCTAAGGCCAATGGCGTTCCTGAAGAATTATGGCCGGCACCAATTATTGAGAAGGTCAAAAAGACTGTCGAAAATCAAGAAACCGTTACTTATCAAGACAGTTCTCATTCCATCAAAGTTACAAAAAGAGTCAGCGATGACTGTTATTTAAAAGAATTAAGCGTTGAAGACAGTACAATGTCTCCAACCTTCAATAAATTAACCAATGCATATAAAGTAACCATCGATACTAAAACCGATGTCAAAATCAATTACTTGACCGAAGATCCTAAGGCAACAGTAGTAATTCAAGATGAAATTAATAATCAGATCATTATTACCGTAACTGCCGAAAACGGCAACAACAATACTTATGTTTTAACCATTATTCGTCAGGCAAATTATGACAGCTCCAGCATCAATAATGACGAGATCAATAATGACATCAACAATTCTCAAGTCGATGTCGATAATCCAACTGTAGAAGTCAGCGATAAATTATCTTTGACAAATATCATTGTCTTATCTTCTTTGACTGCTTTGTCAATTATCGGTTTATCAATCGGATCAATCTTTATTTACAAAGGAACTCATCAATAATCAATTAAACCTAAGTTTAATAAGATTTTTAAATAGTGTGAATTATAATCGCACTATTTTTTTTGTTAGAAATTTCTGTTTGCACTTTTCTTTTAACTGTTAGTACAATAACCAAATCTAGACTTACAATTATTGTGGGCTTCTTTTTTCACAAATATATCAAACTATCAGCCAAACATAAAAAATATTTATCGGTTCATTACACATTGTTCATATATATTCAATTATTCCCTTTGTGGGTTTTCTTGATGACAATCATCACTTTGTTGGCTGAAACAAATATCACCATTAAATTCCATCATAACTATATAATGTGTTTTGAATTTACAACGATTGATTATTAACAACAAAAACCAGTTAATTGCTTATGCTGAAATATCATTCTGTATTTGTTTCTTCTTTGTATTATTTAATCTTTCGTTTTATCAAAACAAATCGGGCAAATATACTAGTTTTTCAATTAGTTCAAAAGGAAAATTTTTGTTTATTAGTAGTCATCAAATACTGTCTAATGTTTTCCAATAAAAAAAGACTGCTTTCACAGTCTACTAGAAATCCTTCAGTTTTTCTACCAAACGATTGATTTCTTCACAATCATAATCTTCAATCTGTCCCTTATCAATGATGGAAGTTAAATTTACATCCAATGGTAATTGAGCCAAAATGTCCAAATTGAAGCGTTTAGCCAACAGTTCGATGTTATCATCTTTTCCAAACAAAGGAACCTTATGTCCGCAATTATCACAGCTAATATAACTCATATTTTCAACTAAGCCGTAAATTTTAACATTCATCGTATTTGCCATACGCAAGGCTTTTTCAACAATCATTGATACTAACTGCTGCGGTGTACTGACTACGATAATACCGTCGATCGGAAGCGACTGGAAAACCGTTAAAGCAACATCGCCGGTTCCCGGAGGCATATCAACAAACATATAATCGATATCTCCCCATAATACATCACTGTAAAATTGCTTAACCAGTGAAGCAATAATTGGTCCACGCCATAAAACCGGTTCTCCTTTATCCGCTAAGATAAGGTTAGTGGAAACAACTTTTATACCGCTTTTTGTTTCGGCCGGAACAATCGTCTTCCCGTCACCGGTTAAAAAGCCATTAAGGTTAAAGGCCTGAGGAATACTTGGTCCGGTGATATCAGCATCCAAAATTGCTGTATTATAGCCCGCTTTTCTTGTAGCAGAAGCAAGTAAAGAAGTAACCAAACTTTTCCCTACTCCGCCTTTTGAACTTACCACGCCGATAATCTTTTTGATATGGCTGGCCTGATTAGCCTGAATTTTCAAATCTCTTTGCTCACACTGCTGAGAGCAAGAAGCGCAATCATGATTACATTCACTCATAAAATCTCCTATCCGTCAAAACGGTATCCTACCCCACGAACTGTTGATATATACTTTGAGTATTTACCCAAGGATTTTCTCAATAATTTTATGTGAGTATCTAATGTTCGATCATCGCCATAATAATCATAACCCCAAATAGAAATTAAAAGGGATTCCCTGCTGATTGCAACCTTATTATTCTTGCTTAAATAAGACAGCAGATCATATTCCTTTGGCGACAAATTTATTACATTACCGTCTACTTTTACAATTCTTCCCGTGTAATCGATTTCCAAACCGTCGAAATGAGCAATATCAAATGTTTTAAATCCTTTTGTGCGTGATAAAACCGCTTTAACACGCATCATCACTTCATTCGGATAAAAAGGTTTTGTTACATAATCGTCTGCTCCAACTTCAAATCCTAAAACCTTATCTGATTGCTGATACAAATAAGATAAGATGATGATTGGAACACGGCTTTTTTTCCTGATTTCTTTTATTACACTATAACCGTCTAACTTCGGCAGAACTGCTTCGGTAATAATTATATCAATTGGCTGATTTTGAACTATTGCAAGAGCTTTAACCCCATCCTCAGCTTCAACAACTTCATGGCCGTCATATGTGCCGTAACGTTTTATGGTATTTCTAATCATTTCATCTGCGTCACATATTAATAACACTGCCATAGTCCAATTTTATCCTTTTAACCCGTTGGCCTGTCTTTCCATATTTTCAACTACAACATCATAAATCTCGCCCAATGATGCGCAATATTGCAACACAAGCCATGGTTCATTTGTATGATAATGAATCTTGATTAATTCATCATCGCCAACAGCCAATAAACAATCTCCTTTGAAATTATTGATAAAATATTCATTAATGGCATCCTCGTCAAGATTCTGCCCTTCAATTAATAATTGAGTATCAAATTTGTATTCTACCATTTTTATTTCCTCTTTCCTTTTCTTTCAATTAGCACTACCACACACATATAACTGATATAAACTGCATAAATTGATAACAGTATTGAAACAGCAACCAATAAATAATAATTCATACCTAATCCCAGATTGGTATATTGCATCTTAATCAAAGCTAAAAACAATACCACCAATACAATACCGCAAATGGCTCTGGCAATTAATGAAGCATTGGAATTTTTATTGGGATCTCTCATTCCGTCAATCATCTTTGCTCTTGCTGGAAGCTGCAAATCAAGCTCCTGCAAAGTAGGTAAAAATTTAATTCTGTAAAACAGTTCAAAAAAACCATAGGTAACAATACCGCCGGCTACTCCCAGAATATAATTGCCGAAACCCAAACTAATGATGATTAAGACGCAAACAGACATAAACAATCTCTGACTGAATACATAGTATCTTTTCTCATCCTGTTTTTGAACTAAGTATTGCTTTTTAGTAAAAAAATCAACGAATACTGTTTGGTTATAACTGTCTTTGTAAACATTATAACCGACCGGTTTTAACTCTCCAACTCTTGCTTTCATAAAATCCTCCGTTAAATATATTCTCTTTCGACACGATGATTAATATTGCATACTAACTCATCAACTATCGTATCTGATAAATTAGCTAACTCATTAAGAGTGATGGTTTTGTCCTTACTGCTGCCAACCAATACAACCTTATCATTGATATCAATGTGATCAAGCTGGCTGACATCAACCATCATTTGATCCATGCATATCCTGCCGACTATATTGCATCTTTCGCCGTTAATCAGAACATAACCTTTATTGGACAAGCGACGAGGATAACCGTCACCATATCCAACGCTTATTGTAGCAATTTTTTTATCTTGATTGCAAATATATGTACCGCCATAACTGATAATTTGGCCTTTTTTTATCTCACTGATACGCATAATCGCCCCATACCAACTCAAAAGCGGATAACGCTGATATCTGTTATTAACCTCTCCGACATCAAAGCCGAGCAGCATAAAGCCGACTCTGACGGCATCATAATTGAACTGAGGATAATTGATAACTCCGGCTGAAGCACATAAATGCTTTTGACCGCAATATAAGCCCATTTTATCCAGACGGTTGCATACATAATCAAAGTTTTCCTTTTGTTTCAAAGTATTCTGTTGATCTTTTTGTAAGAAACTATCTGAAGTTGCCAAGTGAGAATAGGTTGCCCTAACCAGTAAATAAGGATTGTGATAAATAAAGCGCAAATCCTCATCAGATGTATCTAAAGAAATGCCGTTTCTTGACATACCGGTATCAACAGCTACCTCGACCAAAGAAATGAACTGCTCTTTTTCACATATTGCGGCTAATTTTTTGGCCATCTCAACTGAGCTGATGTTTATCGCAATATTATTAACGGCTAATTGCTTATAATACTGAGCCGGAACATAACCCAGGATAACAATCTCAATATCGCTGTAAACTGCTCTTAACTCCATAGCCTCTTGATAACAGCTGACCGCAAATTTATTGATTCCGCACTCAATGAGCACTTTTGTCAGTTCAACTGCCCCATGACCATAAAAGTTGTCCTTTACAACAGCAATAATAGCTGTTTTATCGGAAATATATTGTTTTAAAACAGCGACATTCTTCCTCAAATTGTCCTTTGATATTTCAATATAACATCTTCTATTATCCATGCTTATCCTCTATGTACTAAAGATATCAGTCTGTCTAATAACTCGCTGTAACTGACGTTGGATTTATTAAACATTGCCGGATATAAAGAATGAGAAGTAAAGCCCGGAATCAGGTTAGCTTCATTAAAGATTAGCCCCTTGCTCGAATTAAAGAAATCAACCCGGGCAATCACGTTGCAGCCTAAGATATTAGCGATTTTCAAACTTAATTCTTTGGCAGTTTGCTGCTGTTGCAAAGACAAATTGACGGCCGGAACGCAAATCTGGGTTTTGAAACCATCATATTTTTCTTTATAACCGTACATTTCTGTCGATACAATAACTTCAAACATCTGCTGGGCAACTTCACCGTTTAAAATACCGCAGCCGACCTCAGTACCGTCAATAAATTCTTCATAAAGAATTTTACTGTCATAACTGAAAGCATCCTCGCTGTAATCGACAAACTGCTGGTAATCATTGATTTTATGCGCTCCGAAAGAAGAACCTTCTCTGGTCGGCTTTACATAACAAGGTAAGCCCAACTCTTTTTCAACTCTATCAAACAGTTTCTGATAATCAAGTTCTTCATCTTTTCTGACGCAGATATATTTTGCCATTAAGATACCTTCTTTTTCACAAAGAATGTGGGTTAACTGCTTATCCATAGCTAATACACAGCTTTGCATACTGTCGCTTACACAATCAATACCGCTTAATTGACAAACACCCTGAATTGTACCGTCTTCACCGAAACGGCCATGTAAAACCGGGAAGATAACGTCAATGTAATCGATGCTGTTAGTCGCTAAATTATAAAAACCGTGATGATTCCTATTACAACTTAAAATGACTTCTTCATTATCGGGATAGTTTTCCCAATTACCGTTCTCAATATCTTGATAAACACCCTTATAATGATACCAGCGACCATCCTTGGTTATTCCGACTAAATACAGTTGATATTTTTCCGGCATATTTTCACAAACCGATCTTGCTGACATCAATGAAACCGGATGCTCACTGGACTGTCCGCCAAATAATATAGCTACTTTACACATAATTAACCCTCCAAAGCATTAATTAATTCATTAAATCTCATTGAATTACTTGATTTAAAGAAAATAACGCTTTCTCTACTAAGTTCTTTTTGAACATCAGCCAAAGAACTTTGCCAATCTAAAAACCATTTAGACTTGAGATTCTTTTCTGACAATCTCTCATAAAGATTTCTCATTTGTTGGCCTATTAATATAATACTATCGAATTGACTAAAATCAATCTCATCAGCAATATTTCGATGCAACTGAGCCGATTGTTGGGCCAATTCCAGCATATCACCTAAAACAACAACTTTCTTGTATTGTTTGGAATAATCAATAAAAGTTTTAAGCGAAGCAACCAAAGAAGCCGGATTACTGTTATAACTGTCATCGATAATCAAGCAATCCCTGATCTGTTTTAACTGCATTCTTCTTCCAGTTAAAACAACCTGCTGCAAACCTTCGTCGATTTGTTGGTAAGTCAGTCCCATTCGACAGGCAATACCGATCGCAGCCAAACTGTTTAAAGCCATGTGTTTACCTAAAGCAGATACCTTAAAAACCGGATAATCAAGCTGTTTGACTTTGAAACAGGTAAACTGGTTTTCCATATAACAGTCAACAGCCGTCAAACAACACTCATCAGTAAAGCCATAATTCAACATCTGGTTTTCTAATCCCATCTCGAATAGTTTTTCTTTGACACCGTAACTGTCACTATTGTAAAAACAATAACCTTCTTGAGGTAAGTATTTATTAATGAGACATTTCTGCTCAACGATTTTATCCATTGTTTTAAATTGCTGAATATGGGCCGGAGCAATTGAAGTTATTACTGTATAATCAGGTCTAACCATCTCAACCAATTTATCCATAATGCCGATATCATCAATTCCCATCTCAATTACCGCCACATCAATATCATCAGCCATATTAATTAATGTAACAGGTACTCCGATTATATTATTGTGATTGCCTTGAGTCTTATATACCCGATATTTGCGAGCTAAAACAGCAGCAATGATATCTTTCGTTGACGTTTTCCCGCTGGAACCGGTAACCCCGATAATCTTTATGGATAAACTGTCCCGGTAATACTTGGCCAATTTAGCCATTGCCTCCAATACATTGTCAACGACAATCAAATTGCCCTGTGGTTTTTCTAAAGGGCAATCTTTTTGCCAGAAGCTGGCTTTTATATTTTTTTCAAACAATGATTTGACAAATTGATGTCCGTCGATTTTTTCTCCTTTAAAAGGCGCAAAAATCATATTGTCCTGCATCAATCTTGAATCATATTGAATGCCGTTAACGACAACTTGACCATCTCCGATCAATTGACCGCCAACAATACTACTTATTTTTTCCAGTGAGTAATTAATCATGGCTAGTCCCCTTGTCTTCGATTTGTTTGACTACCTCAACTATTTCATCAGCATATTTCTGACAACTATCCTTACTATCAGCCTCTATCATCACTCTGATAAGTGATTCCGTACCGCTGGCTCTGACTAATACCCTGCCATTGTCGGCTAGCTCAGTTTGAACCTTTGAGGTAACTTCTGTTAATCTTTGATCATTTAAGACTGTATTTTTGTCGCTGACCGGAACATTAATTAAAATCTGCGGATAGATATACAAATCATCGGTTAACTGATTAAGACTTTGCTTAGTTTCAAGCATAATTGACAGCAATACCAAAGATGTCAGCAAGCCGTCACCGGTTGTAGCATGATTTGAGAAAATGATATGTCCGGACTGTTCACCGCCGATAACATAGCCATTTTCCTTCATACACTGGTAAACATATTTATCACCGACAGCAGTTTTCTCATAACCGATGCCATATTCATCTAATTTTTTAAACAAACCCAAATTAGCCATAACAGTGGTTACTATCTTACCGTTAGTAAGCTGATTTTTACTTTGTAAGTATTTACCGCAACAGTAAAGGATTTTATCCCCATCGACAATTTGACCGTCTTTCGCAACGGCAATCACCCGATCCCCGTCTCCGTCATAGCCAAATCCGACATCATAATTACCCTCTTTTACCAGCTTAGCTAGACGATCAATATGAGTCGAACCGCAATCTTTGTTGATATTTAAACCATCAGGCTGATTGCTGCACAATTCCACTTTCGCATTTAGATGCTTGAATACAACTGAAGCAATCTCACTGTTTGAACCGTTAGCACAGTCGACAATAAGCGAATAATCGGATAAATCCAGAGGAAACTGCTGATAAAGATAATCATAATAAAACTGCAAATCCTGATGGTAATTAACAAGTCTACCGATATTTTGACCAATAGCTAAATCAATCTGCTGCTCAGAGTAAATGTAATTTTCAATTTCCTGTTCTAACCGGCTGTCAATTTTACTGCCGACTGAAGAAATAATCTTTATACCATTATCGTAATAAGGATTATGCGAGGCGGTAATCATTATTCCGAAATCAAATTGTTCTTTTTTGACCAAATATACCAAAGCCGGAGTAGAACAAACCTCAAGTAAGTATACATCACTGCCACAAGCGGTGATACCACTGGCTAAAGCCGATTGAAGCATCCCGCTTGATAATCTGGTATCTCTGCCGATCAAGATTCTACCCTTGGGTTTTTCTTGGGCAAGAAATTGACCAATCCGATAAGCCATTCCGACAGTCAAAGTCTCATTTGCTCGGCCTCTTATGCCGTCAGTTCCAAAATGTGCCTGCATACTTCTCCTCCTACTTAGCTATTTCGATTTGAATATACTTACGGCCGTCAGCCATCTGATATTCAACCAACAGGTTACTGCCGCTGACATTAATCGGTACCTGTTGTAAGCCAACATCGGTCACTGAGCTCATATCAATATTTACAACGATGTCATCAGCCGTTAATTTATCAATATTGTTTTTCGTACCATAGACAATTACATCAACAGTAACATCGTCTTCATCTACCAGTTTAACCTTGAAATCCGAACTCAGATTGCTGTAGGCAACTTTAACTCCCTTGATTTCACGAGATGTTCGCTCACCGACCACGATTTCCATGTTAATCTTGGTAATACTCATCTTATTTACCCCACTAGGCAAATTCAAAGTGGTTGACAAAGCGGTATTCTTGGTCAAATTGGTTACATCTACATCGACATAAACTGCGTCAATTAAATCCAATACATTATTTGAACCGTATATAGTTACCGTAGCATGATCAAGAGCAATCGAATCAAGAGCTAAATCATCACTCATTGTACCGATTGTTCTGACAATAATCGGTACCTCTTTACTAGGTGAGCTGACTGTAACTGTCGCCATAACAGTTGAAGGAATGATATCGCAATCAACAATATGTCCGTTATTGTCATAAGCCACAATTCTTGCCTCTCTGGTGAAATTGCTGGTTACTCCGGTAACATCAATCAAGGCTTTAACAAAGGCGATTGAATCGATAGTATCCTGGGAAGCTCTAATCAGCACTTCAGTTGAATCAAAGGTTGTTTCGCCTAAATTATAGATAGAATCCATCGCATTCTTATTAATAAACTCATAGGAGATATTATATTTTGTCGTGATTTTTTTCTTGATGGTAACCGTAACGGTTGGATTATCCAATACATTAACATCCAATTCTGATGAGAAATTATTCGGTACCAGTTTTATCGAATATGTACCTTCGGTCAATCCTGACAAGTCACAAGTTACCGAAGTATTTGTCTTGCTTTTTTGAACCGAAATATCACTCATCGCTCCGGTGATAATGACATCAACCGTTTCAGGTATGCCTGATACTTCGTATATTTCTGAATTGTAGATTGCTTTTACCGGGACATCACTTAAAGTTGCTGCCTGTGAAATTCCCAAAGCATCGTTGGTAGAAACGTTAACCGCAATGTATAAAAGGATCGCCAAAATCAGCGAAAAGATGCCGGTAAAACGCTTGCTGAAAATAATTTTGGTGAAAAGAGCCGATATACTCCTGAAGAAATATAAAATCGCATTTTCTACGGTGGCATAAGTACGATATACCTTTTGAGAATTAGCTGCTATCTTTTGAGCAAGTTCAAGTTTTTCTTGGGAATCTTTAATCTTTTTCTCGCTTTTCTTCATCACTTGTTACCTCCTTGCCATCTTCACTGCTGAGCAAAACATCTGTCCCGGTTGTTACAGTTGTCTTAATGGTAGCAGTTTTTTTACTGTCAGTTGAAACAGTTCTGACAACGATATTCTCGTCGATGCTGTTTTCCATAACGGTATTTTTCAAAACCTGTTCAACTAAAGTATCCTGTTTATTTTCTTCGGCAGGATCAACCACTTTGAAACTTGCGGTTTGGAACAGTTTCATGTCATGTTTATCCGCCTTGTTTAATTGGTCATCCTGGTTGGTGTTTTGCAAATCCAAATCAGCATTGATGTTGCTGACAAGCTCATCAAGAGAAGCCGAAACGGTTCTTGAAGATTTTCTCGACTCAATGTTGATTTCCTTATTTAAAATAATCTTATCTAAATAATCACGCAATTTTTTCTCGGTCATTTGGATTAACTTACCGCCTTCGGCTAAAGAAACCATTCCCGTTTCTTCGGAAACAACAATGGTAACCGAATCAGTCAATTCACTGATACCGATTGCTGCACGATGTCTGGCACCGTATTTTGAAGGCAATTCTTTTGTGGTTGGGGTGAAATAAGCAGAAGCACAGGCTATCTTATCACCTTGAATAATTACCGCACCGTCATGAAGCGGTGTTGTTGTCATAAAGATTGAACATAACAGTTCGGCGCTGACTAAAGAGTTCATTTTAATGCCGGTATCGATATATTCCGATAAAGAGTTAGACTGTTCCAAAGTAATCAAAGCACCGACTTTCTTGGTTGAAAGATTTTTGGTTGCTGTGACCAGTTCGTCAATTAAGTTCTCTTTTTCAGAAGATGATAAAGTCGCTATTCTGGCAAAGGCATTGCTTTTGCCCAATCTTTCCAATATTTGTCTGATTTCCGGCTGGAATATAACAATAAAAGCCAGAAATCCCCAGGAAACTACCGTATCAGCCAACCATGAAATAGTATCCAAACCTAACAGTTTCGACAACATTTGCACTACAATGACCAATACAACACCTTGGAACAACTGGATTGTCTTTTGATTGTTTCTAACAATTCTGATTAAAAAATTTATTACAGCCCAAACGGCCAATATATCAATTGCCATTCTCAGATATTTAATTATTAATTCGTACGTTATTGATAAATGCATTAATACACCTTCTCCCTTATCAGTAACAATTATAACATAAACAAAAAACAGATAGAACAATATGATATAATATAAAATGTTTAGAGGTATAAAGAAATGAATGAAAAAGTAATTCAAATTGACTATAAAGACAAAAAAATATTCCTGATTCCGACAGCTCATGTATCTAAAGACAGTGCTAAATTAGTTGAGGAAACCATTGATGAGATTAACCCTGACAGCATCTGTATCGAATTAGATCAGGGCCGTTACAACACAATGTCTGACCCGGAAAAATATCGCCAGACTGATGTTGTTAAAATCATCAAAAACAAACAGGTTACTATGATGTTGGCTAATTTGATTTTAGCCAACTACCAGCGTAAAATTGCAGCTAATTTACAAAGCGAAACCGGCAAAGAGATGATGGTCGGTATCGAAAAAGCCAAGCAATTAAATGCCAGACTGATATTAGCCGATCGAGACATTAAGATAACTTTCTCAAGAATCTGGTCAAGTTTGAGTTTTAAAGAAAAGCTCAAATTAATCAGCGTTATTGTATCAGCAATCTTTGACGATGAAGAAATATCTGAAGAAGACCTGGCCGATTTGCAGCAAAGCGATATGTTAACCGCTGCGTTAGATGAAGTAAGCAAGCAGTTTCCTTCAGTCAAAAAAGTGCTGGTAGATGAAAGAGATATGTATCTGGCTCATAAAATAAAACAGGCTCCTGGCAATACAATTGTTGCTATTTTAGGAGCCGCACACTGTGTTAATGTGCCTAAGTACATTGAGCAGGATTACGACATCAGCCAATTCGATACTGTCAAAAAGAAATCAACCTGGCAGAAGGCAATTGGCTGGATCATTCCGATAATTATTATTATAGCCATCCTATTTTGCTTTAAACTGGATGCCAATATCGGAATAAATCAAATCAAATCCTGGATATTGATTAACGGTACTTTTGCCGCAATTGGCGTAATAATTGCCAACGGTAATATCTTATCAGCCTTGTTAGCTTTTTTGGTTGCCCCTATTTCTTCGCTAAATCCCCTGTTAGCAGCTGGCTGGTTTTCCGGACTGCTGGAAGCCAAAGTGATTAAGCCGACAGTCAAGGATTTTGATGATTTGAATAAGGATCTCAATTCCTTCAAAGGCTTCAGAACCAACAAGGTTACCAGAATATTGATGGTAGTTGCCTTTGCAAACTTAGGCAGCAGTATCGGAACCTTTGTGGCCGGATTAGATATCGTAAAAGCCATTTTCAATTTGATATAGGAGAAGATGCAGTATGAAAGAAATTATTTATCAATATATCGAAGATCATAAAGAGGAATTTTATCAATTAGGTCAAAAACTGTTTGAAAATCCTGAATTGGGTTTTAAAGAATTTAAGACAAAGGCAATTATTACCGATTTTCTTAAAGAAAAAGGTCTTTCAATCGATAAGGAGTTTGCCCAAACCGGCTTTAGCGTGAAAATCGGCCAAGGTAAACCGAATATTGGTTTAATCTGCGAGCTTGACGCTATTCCGACCGTCAATCATCCTTATGCTTCCAAAGTCGATAATGCAGCCCACAGTTGCGGCCACAGCAGTCAAGTAACCATTATGTTAGCCGCTATCTGCGCCCTTAAAGAAGTTATCAATAACTATCAGGGAACCATTACTCTGTTTTTTACTCCGGCAGAAGAATTTACCGATATCCCTTACCGCAAACAATTAATTGAGGAAGGCAAGATTCGTTATCTTTCCGGCAAAGAAAATATGATTGCCGAACATCTAATAGATGATATCGATTTATTTATTCATTTACACGGTAGCGGCCAATATAGCGGTCATCATTTTTCAATCGGTTCAAAATTAGCCGGCTTTACCTACAAGAAAATAACCTTCAAGGGCAAATCAGCTCATGCTGCAGTCAGTCCTAGCTCCGGGGTAAATGCATCCAATATGTGCATTTTATTCTTAAATGCGGTAAGTATGTTAAGGGAAACCTTCAAAGAAGAAGATTTAGTGAGATTTCACGGTATGATTTCAAAAGGAGGCACTACCGTTAACTCAATACCTGAAGAAGTTGAATATGAATGTTATTGCCGCAGTATCAATCCTGATTTCCTCTTATATTTATCAAATCAGGTTAATAAAATCGCTAAGTGTTGCGCCGAAGCATTCAACGGCAGTATTGTTATTGAAGAACAGCCGGGCTATCTGCCACTTATTCCGGATGAAAAACTCTCTCAGGTTGTTTATCAAAATATGTTGGATTTCTTTGACGAAAGTGAAATTCTACACGATGAAAAAAGCTGTGCTGCCGGGGATGTTGGGGACATTTCTATCTTTAAACCGATAATCCAGTATGGCTATACCGGTTTTGTCGGTAATATGCACGGCAACAATTTGCTTATCAGTGATCCATACGAGGTCTATGTCATCCAGCCGAAAGTAGTTTGCGGCAGCGTTATTGATTTACTTGAAAATCCTGCCCTAGTCAGCGATATTGTCAATAACTTCCAAGCTAAAATGACTTATCAGCAATATATTGATTACCTTGACAAGAAGTAAAGGATTGCAACAAATCTCATTATTATTAACAGGCTTAATCTTGATGATTAGGCCTGTTTTTCAATTTATAATTTAGGTTTTTTAATCGATTGAAAACTTTCTCGCTTCAAAAACATACTTATATAATCAACGATATATTTTGATTTTGTTTGTTCAGTTAATCCTCAAGATGATGTCAATTACAAATTAAGCTATGGAGATTTTATGTTTGCTAGAATGGGGGCAACAGTTGGTGTTTTATGAAGGCAATGAAATATATGCTGGATTTTTAATTAGATATAAATTAGATACCAAACAAATCAATCCTAAATATCTATTCTCGTTCACTAAACTAGATGAATATTTGGTATGGGTAAAAAACAACCAAAGTGGAACTGCACAGCCAGGCATTAATGCAAAAAAATATGATATGTTGGAAGTCCCAGTACCACCTATTGAAATGCAAAACGAATTTGCTTCATTCGTCGAACAAATCGACAAATCAAAATATGTTTCAAAGGTATGTGAAACAAGGAGCCAGGAGGGGTAAAACTATTGACTTTGAACGTTGGCCTGATTATGAGATTACGGTGTATGGCCATAATATTCAATCAAAGATTGTAGAAAGAATAGCAATAGTTGAATATATAATTACTCGATATGAACAGGCACTTAAAAACTAGATGAGTTGGTTAATGCTCGATTTGCCCTCCCGCCTGGAGGATTCCTTCCCGCAGATCGACAGTGATATTGTGACGAATCTGCGTAAAACTAGCGAAGAACACGCCGCCTTTGCCCAATGCCTTCGGTTATCCCGGAAGCTGGATAAAATGGAGCGGCTGCAGCTTTACTTCCGCGGACATACGGATGCTGTGACTTACCTCAAGAAAATTAAAGCAATCTAATATGGACGACACGGAAAATCCCGTGCCGTTTTGTTTTACGAAATAATTTCAGAGGCTTTGAAGCTGCATGTTCCTTCTTATGGAATAAATACCACATGCATATTCTTTCTATTTTCTGCATATAATCTGTTATAACAATATGCAGAAAAGCTCCCCCCATGGAATTGATTTTCTGCATATAAAAAGATAAAATATATGCAGAAAGGAAGGCGTGATATGAGAAA
>JBJFHD010000027.1:0-24252 GCA_051893335.1 Erysipelotrichaceae bacterium
AAGAGGCTGCAAGCCTCTACATAGTTTCCTAAATTTTTATTTTTTTACAGCCCCTCTATTTTTTTATAAAGATTGATACCAGCGGTATAAACGATCCAGACCTTGAAGCAATACTTCTTGCGGACAAGCCACATTAATTCTTTGATACATTGAACACTGTTGATAGAAACCGGTGCCATCACTCATAAACAGAGAGGCTTCATTTAATAATCGTTGATTCAGGTTGCCTTGAATATGCAGCTGAGTGAAATCCAGCCAGCCCATATAAGTCGCATCAGGAATATCAAACTTGATTAATGGCATCTTTTCGCTAAGATAATGTTTCATAACCAAAAAGTTATTGTAAATATAATTGTTAACTTCTTGGCTCCATTGTTCGCCATAAGTGTAAGCGGCATTATATGCTTCGATAGCGAAGATATTTACTGACGATAAGCCTGATTTATCACTGTGGGTGATGAAAAGCTGACGCATATTTGGATTTCTGATAATGGTAAATGACATTTTTAAACCGGCAATATTGAAAGTTTTAGTAGCTGATGATAAAACAATGATATTACCCCAATATTCCGGTTCAACAAGTAAGGCACTGAAATGTTGCTTATTTGGCATAATAATATCACTGTGAATTTCATCGGATAACAGAATGACATTATGCTTGAAGCAGATTTCGGCCAGTTTATTGATTTCAGCTAAACTGTAACATTTTCCGATCGGATTATGCGGATTGCATAAAATGAATAATCTGATTTTATCATCTTCACTTAAACACTTTTCAAAGCCGTCAAAATCAATTTGATAACCGGTTTCGGTTTGAAGCAATGGGTTTAAGACAACCTCTCGATTTAGTTGCTGACCAACTTGGGCAAATTGCGGATAAACCGGTGGCTGAATAATAATCTTTTCATCTTCTTTAACAAAAAGAGAAACGATTTGATATAAGCTGTATACTACCCCGGTATTTAAGACAATATCTTCCTGCTTGATTGAGCAATGATGGTGTTTCAAATACCAGTCAACGATTAGTTGATAGGTTTTTTCTGCGGCAAAGCTATAACCGTAAATCGGATGGTTTGCTCTGTTTATAATGGCTTCACTGATTTGAGGTAAACAGGGAAAGTCCATATCGGCAATCCATAAAGGAATGACGTCTTGGTTAACTTTATCCCATTTAACACAATTACTGTTACGTCTGTTAACTACATTATCAAAATTGTACATAAAAAAATCCCCTAAAGTATTATATGCTAAAAGAAGGAAAATATGTATAATAAAATTAAGGAGAAGGTATTTATTTATGAATATGATTGATTATTTGACTTGGCGTGGCGATTTGTCGTTTGAAACTGCTCCTTTCAATGATGTTGATAACCTATTATGCAGTTATTTATCATACTGCGATTTAAGCGAAGTGGTAAAAAGTAATGGTGAAACGATAACCATTAGTGAGGCTTGCCGGAAATATTTTGAAACCCATACAATCGAAAAACTGAAAGGTGAACTGGTTTTCATTTCAATGGCTCCGATGGTATTTCAGAAAATGGCTCAGACGGAAAGGTATAAAAATGCCAAACTGAGTTATTGTGTTAAAGATATCAGCAGTGAGGATGATATTCAGTTTTACGCTATCAGAATTGATATGGCGAAAAATCTGACTTACTTATCTTTCTGCGGTACCAATGATACGATTGTCGGCTGGAAAGAAGATTTCCAATTGTGTTATAAACAGGCCAATGCTCAGCTTAAAGCCGTAGAGTATATTAAGACAGCTTCAAATAAAACCAAGAAATTCTATGTTGGCGGTCACTCTAAAGGCGGAAATCTGGCTTTATATGGGGCAATGTACAGTGACAAAAAGGTGCAGGATCGAATTATCAGGATTTATAATAATGATGGTCCGGGATTGAGTGAAACCTTATATAATGAACAGCTTTATGCCAAAATAAAAGATAAGTGCTATCGGATTGTGCCGCAGTTTTCTTTCTTTGGTCAAATTTTCCGGCAGGATTGTCAACAGCTGGTGATCAAATCATCGCAGAAGGCTTTGATGCAGCATGATGCGACCAGCTGGCAGGTCGAAGCAACCCATTTTGTTAAGGAAGCGGAATTAGACAGCTATGCCGATGTACTGAATCAGGCTTTTAATCTGTTCTTCGAGGGTGTCGATAACCAGCAAAGGGAAATGCTGACAAATGAATTATTTGATGCTATTGACCAAGCCGGGATTAAAACCTTATCTGAGATCACCAAAGACGGTTTGCCGGTGGTCTTAAAACTAATCAAGAGTTTATCAACCATTGATGAGCAGGCTAAGGATATTATAAGCAAGCTGCTCAAAACGGTGGTGGATGCTTCCGGTGCTCATCTTATCGCTGAGGTTGAAAAGATCAAGATTGTTGATGAAGCGATGGATGCGCTGGAGAAATTACGCAACCGAAAGAAAAAGGCCTGAGGCCTTTTTTAATATAATTCCGTATCGTTTTTAGCGTAATCTCTTACCAGCTTGAAAATGATAACATAAATTATTATGACGGTTACATACCAAAGCATAATCAGCCAATCTGAGCCATCGAATAAGCAGTAATCGTAGAAACCATGCAGCATTGTTGCCAAGAATAAAGCATAGGTTAAATTCAGACGGCATTTGCGATTATCGCCTTTAAACTGAGCGATTTTAGCATTGCTGTAAAAGATACCCATAATAATACCAAAAGCTAAATGGCCGGGTATAGCAGTTAAAGCCCGAGCGACGGCATTGGAGAAGCCATAAGTTAAAACGTATAGAATATTTTCACTCATCGCAAAACCCAATGATACAACGGCTGAATACAAAACCCCGTCGAAAGCAAAGTTGAAATTATGGTTATTCCAACTGAATTTCTTTAAGAAGAAAAACTTGGAGAATTCTTCTGAAAGACCGGCTACAATAAAGGCTTCAACCAGATTGTAAGGTGGTGAAGCATATTCAAAAACCGAACATACAAACATTTCCAATACTGTTTCAAGCAGGTAAGCTAAGGCAGCAGAAGCTAATCCCCCTAATAGTAATTTTAAGATTAAAGAAATCGGCTCTTTTTCAATCTTGTCTAAACGGTATAAATAAATGACAAAGATAACCCCCGGTAAAAGAGCCGCTATTAATAAAGTATTCATTTATAATCTCCTTTCTTTAAGAAAAATGGCTAATTTTTGATTTAATTTAGGATAGATATGTTGTTTAAAAGGCTCTTCCTTACAAATTTCAACAGCTTCATCTAATGAAAACCAGTCGATTTTACTGTTTTCATCCTGTTTGATTTTTAACGGTTGAACGCTGTCGGCCTGCAATAAGTAAGTCAGATTTAGATGCAAATGAGCCGGAACAAACTTTCCTTTTTTGAAATGGTGGTCAACGGCCAATACCTCAATTGAGAAAATCTGTTTTGAAACGACAGAAATATCATTTAATCCGCTTTCTTCTTTAGCTTCTTTTATCGCAACTTGCAGTAAATCCATATTTCCGTCACTGTGGCCGCCCAGCCAGCTGTAACTGTCATATAAATTGTGGTAAGCCATTACTACCTGATCAAAGTTTTCGTTAACCAGCCAGCAGGAAGCAGTCATATGGGCAATCAGATTATCCCGGTAAAAAATATCCGAAAAATTATTCAGAAAATATAAAATGGTTTGCCTGTCCAATTCTTCCTGAGTATTAAAAGGCTGATAGTTTTCGATTTGGCTGATTAACTTGTTTTTCATGGCTTAATTATACACTATTTTAATGAACTTAGAAGTTGACAATATATGATAAAGTATTAAAATAGTTAATTAGTTAACAAAAAAGAGGTGAGTAAAGTGCTGAAAGTAACATCTAATAAATTGGGAAAAATTATTAATTTAGTTAAATGGCATTTAACAATCAGTTTAAAAAATAGAGGTGAAATGTTCTTTGGCCAAATGCCGATGCTGGAATATATTTATCTTCATCCGGGCTGCAACCAGAACGATATAGCCAATGTGATGTGTTTTTCAAGAGCTGCCATCAGTAAGGGCATCAGTAAATTAATCACTAAAGATTTGGTGGTAAGAGAAGTCAGCCCGGTTGACAGTCGGGAATATCGCCTGTACTTAACCGGTCAGGGCGAGTGCGCTTTTCAGTCGTTTAAAAACTGTTTTGATGAAGTGGAAGAATTAGCCTATCGGGGAATTTCTTCTGCGGATATCGAGCATTTGGAAAATATTCTGGATAAAATGTTAATGAATTTGGAAGTGGAAAACTACTCCAAAAGAAATCTGGAAAAATTAATTGAAGATTATAAGGAAGTATAGAGGTAAAATGAAAAAGATTATTGCATGTACGAAAAAATATCTGCCGTTTATCATTCTGGCCCCATTAGTATTGATAATTGAGGTCATTTTAGAGGTAAACATTCCCAAGGTTATGGCTGATATCATTGATATAGCCATACCTTCCGGTTCATTAGAAGCTGTTAGACAGTTGGGAACAAAAATGATAATAATGGCTTTCTGCTCATTATTAGCCGGGATTGTCGGTTGTTTTCTCAGTTCAACAGGAGCCATCGGTTTCGGTTCGGAATTGAGAAAAAAAGTATTCAATCAGATTGAAGACTTTTCTTTTGAAAATGTCGATTCATTTCAGCAGTCTTCCTTGCTGACTCGTTTGACAACCGATGTTGATTATATTCAACAGGGTTTAAGAATGATGACAACGATGTTTATCAGAGCACCGTTTATGATGGTTGCCGCCGCAATTGTTGCTTATCAGATCAACAAGGATTTGTTTGTTGTCTTCATTGTGGCTATTCCGATTATTCTGGTATCTATCCTGATTTTCGGTAAAATAGGTATGCCGAAATTCCGTTATATGCTGACTAAATACGACGGTTTAAACGATATGGCTCAGGAATATCTGACAAATGTCAGAGTCGTAAAATCCTTTGTCAGACAGGATTATGAGGAAAAGAAGTTTTCCGATGTTAACTATCAATTGATGACTTCATCAATCGGCATTGAAGGATTAATGTGCTTGCTTGGTCCGGTAATGCAGCTGATTATTTACGGCTGTGTCATCGCAGTTTATTATCTGGGTGGTATGGATATTGTGGCCGGAACTATGGAATTAGGCCAGCTGACAGCCTTTATCAGTTATATATCACAGATATTAATGGGCTTATTGATGATGTCGATGATTTTCTTAAATATAATCAGATTAAAGGGTTCGGTTGACCGTTTATCTGAAGTTTTAAATACTGAATCATCAATCAAGGACGGTCCTTATCAGGGTAAAGTTGAGGAAGGTTCAGTTGACTTTGTCAATGTCAGCTTCAAGTATAAAAATGCTTCTAAGGACAGCTTGAGTAATATTAATCTGCATATCAATGCCGGTGAAACCATCGGTATTATCGGCTCGACAGGCTGCGGCAAAACCAGTCTGGTCAATCTGATTGCCAGATTATATGATGCCAGTGAAGGAACGGTTAAAGTATCTGATCGTGATGTCAAAGAGTATCAGTTGAAAACATTAAGAGATGAAGTTGCGATGGTTTTACAGCAGAACGTCCTGTTTTCCGGTACAATCGAAGAAAATCTGCGTTGGGGAAATGAAAATGCGACAATGGAAGAAATCAAGCAGGCTTGTCAGGCCGCTTGTGCCGATGAGTTTATCGAAAGCTTCCCGGATGGCTATCAAAGCGATCTTGGCCAGGGCGGTGTCAATGTTTCCGGTGGGCAAAAGCAGCGTTTGTGTATTGCCAGAGCTTTGCTGAAGAAACCTAAGATTATCATTCTTGATGACTCAACCAGTGCTGTCGACACTCATACTGACAGTGTTATCAGAGCCGCTTTAAAAGAAAACCTGAAGGGTACGACAACTTTCATTATTGCTCAAAGAATTACTTCGGTTATGGATGCCGATAAGGTTATTGTGATGGATGAAGGAAAGATTGTTGATTTTGACAGTCCGGAAAACTTATTAAAGACTAATGATATTTATCGTGATATCTATCAAACCCAGATGAAAGGAGTTGAGTAATATGGCAAAACATGGTCCGCAAAATGTAAGAAAGCCGCTTAATCCTTTTAAAACTTTAAAGAGGCTGCTGGCTTTTATTAAAGACAGCCTGCCTGCTTTGATCTTTGTCTTTATTGTTATCGGAATAACCAGTTTGTTGTCAGTATATGCTACTCATTTGGTAAATCCGTTGTTTGAATCAATTTCAATGATGCTGCAGGATTTTGACACGGCTTATAAGGCTTTTGTCAAAGTGCTGGCAATGCTGGGAATTGTCTATTTCTTGACCGCACTGCTGCAGTTTATTTCTGACCGTATTACCACTACCATTGTTAACAGAACGCTTAACAAAATCAGAAATCAGATGTTTTCTAAGATGCAAAGATTGCCGCTATCGTTCTTTGACAGTAAGACCCATGGTGAATTGATGTCATATTATACTAATGATGTCGGTGCAATCAGAGATGCCTTGGGTAACTCGCTGGTATCGCTGGTATCAGCTCTGGTAACTTTGATTTCGACATTTGTGATGATGCTGACTATTTCTCCATTGTTGACCCTAGTTATCATTGTACTGATTATTGTCATGACTTTTATCACCAAATTTATCGGTTCAAAGAGCATTAGAAATTATCAGGGTCAGCAAAGTGCGATTGCCAAATTAAATGGATATATGGAAGAAATGATGGGTGGTCAGAAAGTAGTTAAAGTATTTAACCACCAGGATGCTGTTAAAGAACAGTTCGACCAGATCAATCAGCAAGCCAGAAAGAATTCTACCAAGGCGAATTTCTATGCCGGAGTTATGGGACCGATTTCCAACAATCTGTCACATATTAACTTTGCCTGCTGTTCGGTAATCGGAGCTTATTTGGTAATTGCCGGAACTATTACGGTTGCTGATCTGATTGAGTTTTTACAGCACTCGAAGAATTTTGCCAACCCATTAAGCCGAATTATGCAGCAGTTTAACTCGATTACTTCGGCGATTGCCGGTGCGGAAAGAATTTTCAGTATCTTAGACCAGCCGGAAGAAATCGATGATGGTAGTGTTACCTTGGTTTACGCTACTTTCGATATTAACAATCAGCTGATTGAAAGCGAAGAAAGAACCGGTTTATGGGCTTGGAAAGTAGTGGACGATGATGGTTCAACCCACTTGGTTCGTTTAAGAGGCGATGTTGTCTTTAAGGATGTAGACTTCTCTTATGACGGCAAGAAGCAGGTTTTGGATGATGTCAGTTTCTACGCTAAACCGGGTCAAAAGATTGCCTTTGTCGGGGCAACCGGAGCCGGTAAGACAACTATTACCAATTTGATTACCCGTTTCTATGAAATCAGCGAGGGAACAATTCTTTATGATGGAATAGATATTAAAAAGATTAAAAAGTCATCATTACGCCAATCTATGGCAATGGTACTTCAGGATACTCATCTGTTTACCGGAACAGTTAAGGATAATGTCAGATACGGTAAACTGGACGCTACTGACGAAGAAATTGTTGAAGCATGTAAGCTGGCTAATGCCGATGAGTTTATCAACCGCTTACCGCAGGGCTATGATACGGTCTTAAAGGGTGACGGCTCTAACTTGTCACAGGGACAAAGACAGTTATTGTCAATTGCTCGAGCAGCCATTGCTGATGCGCCGGTTCTTATTCTTGATGAAGCTACCAGCTCAATTGATACCCGTACCGAAAAGCTGATTGAAGAAGGTATGGATAACTTAATGGCCGGCAGAACCGTCTTTGTCATTGCCCATCGATTATCGACAGTTAGAAACTCTAATGCGATTATGGTTTTAGAGAATGGCCGAATTATTGAAAGAGGCGACCATGATGATTTGATTGAACAGAAAGGTAAGTATTACAGTCTGTATACCGGTCAGTTTGAATTGGATTAATAAAAAGAAAGCAGTTATCCGGCAATGAATAACTGCTTTTTTTTAAAGAAAAAAGGTATAAAAAAAGTGGCGTCCACGGGGGGATTCGAACCCTCGACCGTCCGCTTAGAAGGCGGATGCTCTATCCAGCTGAGCTACGTGGACAACACGCATAATTATGCTATCACGGAATAGGGGAAAATGCAACCTTTATTTTTAAAAACTGCTGATTAATTCAGGGAATAAAATAGAGATTTTAAACAGGAATTTTCAAAGCTTAGGGATTAGTTTGCCAATGAAATCACAATCTTTGACAAGATTTGATTATTTTGTTAAAATACAAAAGAGTCAAAATTTACTAGAAAAGGAGATGAATTTATGGGTAAATTAGATAATAGAGTAGCTATTGTTACTGGAGCTAGTTCAGGAGTTGGAAGAGGCGTAGCTAAGGTATTGGCTCAAAATGGAGCAAAAGTATGTGTTTGTGCACGTAGAATGGCAAACTGGAAGAGTTAACCAATGAAGTTAAAGAATTCGGCGGCGAAATGTTCCCTGTTGTATGTGATGTTACAGATCCTCAACAAATTCGTAATGTAGTAAAACAATGTGTTGAACATTTCGGTGGAGTAGATATTTTAGTTAATCTAGCTCAGGGGGCTATGACATATCGTCCATTAATGGATGTTGATGAAGAGTATGCAATGCTGGCATTCAAGAGCGGTGCTTTGGCATCATTAATCTTTATGCAGGAATGTTTCCCATATCTGAAAGAAAGCGGACATGGACGTATCATTAATACTGCTTCAGCTGCCGGATATGATGGCAGTGCAGGCTTCGGTGCTTATGGTATGGCTAAGGAAGCAATCCGTGCCGTTACTCGTACAGCTGCTAATGAATGGGGTCAGTATGGTATTACAGTTAATGTATTCTTACCAATCATTACTACAGAAACTTTCCGTACTACTCAGCCTGAAGCTCTTAAAGCTTTGGAAGCTAGAACAGCTTTAAAACGTGTTGGTACAACTGAAGAAGATTGCGCACCATTAATTGTCTTCTTAGCTAGTGATGATGGCGGCTATCTGACTGGTCAGTCATTCATGGTTGATGGTGGAATCCACAAACATTCATAATTAATTAAGAGCAGGAAATCAACATTCCTGTTCTTTTTTTGACCTTAATGTGATTAAACGATCACTATTTTTTTATTTTGGCAAATTGGAAAATTTACTTGAAAAAAGTAAAAAAACGCTTGCTAGTCAGGGGGTGAGTATTGTATACTTATAGTTGCGACCGTATGGATGTGCGAGGTTGCCGGCACACTGATAAGCGTTGTCATGGTGTGGAGTCGGGTAATTCGCATTGAACGGGTCTATCATGGAAATAGACATGCAAAAGGAGGAAATATCCATGGCAAAAAATTCAGTAAGAATTCGTTTGAAAGCCTATGAACATCGTTCATTAGACAGTGCAACAGCAAAGATTGTTGACACAGCTATGAAGCACGGTGCTAAAAAGGTTGTAGGACCAGTACCACTACCAACTGAAAAACAGGTAGTAACAGTAATCAGAGCTACTCATAAGTATAAAGACTCTAGAGAACAGTTCGAGATTAGAACCCACAAGAGATTGATCGAAATCGTCGGCCCAACCAGTGAAACAATCACAGCATTGACTGGTTTAGAGTTGCCAAGCGGTGTTGACATTGAGATCAAGCTATAAAAACTAAATAGGAGGAGACATCATGAAAGGTTTAATGGGACGCAAGCTTGGGATGACCCAAGTATTCACCAGTGATGGGACGCTCATTCCGGTTACAGTCGTTGAAGTAACACCAAATGTTGTAACACAAAAGAAAACAGTTGAAAACGACGGTTATGTAGCACTACAACTTGGAATGGAAGACCTAAAGGAAAACAAAGCTACAAAGGCAAACAAAGGACATGCTGCTAAGGCTAACACAACAGCTAAGAGATTCTATCATGAATTCAAAAGCGACGAAATGGCAGACTTAGAAGTAGGTGCAACAGTAACTGCTGACTTATTTGCGGCAGGCGACAAAGTTGATGTTCAAGGCACATCACGTGGTAAAGGTTACATGGGAGCTATTTATCGTAATAATCAGCATATGTTACCTGCTACTCACGGTACAGGCCCTGTACACAGAACAGCCGGATCTATGGCAACTATCGGACGTAACAACGGTTACATCAATAAGAACAAGGTTATGGCTGGTCATGAAGGAACTTATACAACTACCAATCAGAATTTGGAAATTGTAAAGGTTGATACGGAAAACAACTGCTTATTAATCAAGGGCAATGTTCCGGGTCCAAGAAAGGGCTTGGTATTTGTTAAAACAACAGTAAAACCTGTTAAACATGTTGAACCTGTTGAATTGGTTAATTATGAAATTAAGGAGGCTTAACAGATGACAACTATTAAAGTAACTGACCAAAAAGGTACAGAATTACATGACATCGAATTAAATGAAGCTGTATTTGGTATCACTCCAAACCAGCAGGCAATGTTTGATGCTGTTGTTATGCAGAGAGCTTCATTGCGTCAAGGAACTGCTGATACAAAGGGTAGAAGCGAAGTTCACGGAACTGGCAAAAAATCAGTTCGTCAAAAAGGAACCGGCGGAGCTAGACATGCTCAAAAGACTGCTCCTCAATTCAGAGGCGGCGGAGTTGTCTTCGGACCTACTCCAAGAAGCTATGCTTACAGAATCAACCGTAAGGTAGCAAGACTTGCTCTTCGTTCATATTTATCAACAATCGTTGCTAATAACAATTTAAAGGTTGTTGATAAGATTGAATTTGAAGGCGTTAAGACCAAGAATTTCGTTCAGGTTATGAAAGACTTAGGCGTTGACCGCAAGGTATTATTCGTCTTTGATATGGATGAAAATTGGGAAAATGCAGAATTGAGTATGCGCAACATTCCTAATGCAAGTTTCCAATTTGCTGACGGAATCAATTGCTTAGAATTGGCTGATGCTTATACAGTAGTTGCTACTGAAGCAGCGGTTAAAAAGATTGAGGAGGCATTACAATAATGGCAGCTAGAGATATTATTATTCGCCCAGTAGTGACTGAAAAGTCAATCGCAGATCAAAACAAGGACAACAAAGTTACGTTCGAAGTTGCAAAGGGTGCTAACAAGACAGCTGTTAAGTTAGCTGTTGAAGAAATTTTCAATGTAAAAGTTGAAAAGGTTAACATTTTAAACACACCAGACAAGCAAAAGAGATTAGGACGTTATACTGGTACAGTTCATGGTTACCGCAAAGCTATCGTTAAGTTGGCTGAAGGTTACAATATTGACTTGTACAACAAAGACTAATTATTAAAAAATATCGGAAGATAACGCTATTTCCGGATAATTGCGTAAGGAGGAAAAAACAGTGGCAATTAAAAAGTACAAACCTACGACTCCTGGTCGTAGAGGAATGACTACTATTGATTACAGTGCTGATATCACTGCATCAAAGCCAGAACGTTCATTATTAGCTCCTATTAAGTCAAAAGGTGGTCGTAACAACAACGGACGTATCACTACAAGACATCAAGGTGGGGGACATAAGAGAGCATATCGTTTAATTGATTTTAAACGTAATAAAGACAACGTTGTAGCAAAAGTAGCTACAATCGAATACGATCCAAACAGAAGTGCATTCATCGCTTTATTACATTATGTTGACGGTGAAAAACGTTACATCATTGCACCTGATGGATTAAAAGTTGGAATGCAGGTTGTTTCAGGCGAAAAGACAGACATCAAGGTTGGTAACAGCTGTATGATGTGCAATATGCCTGATGGAACATTCATTCACAATGTTGAATTAAAGCCTGGCAAAGGTGGACAATTAGCTAGAAGTGCTGGATGCAGCGCACAAATTCTTGGTTCTGAAGGAAAATATGTTTTAGTTAGATTGTCTTCAGGCGAAGTTAGAAAAATTTTAGGTGTTTGCCGTGCCACAATCGGTGTTGTAGGTAACGGTGATCACAGCTTGGTAAATATCGGTAAAGCCGGAAGAACTCGCTGGATGGGCGTTAGACCTACAGTTAGAGGTTCGGTTATGAACCCGGTAGATCACCCACATGGTGGTGGTGAAGGAAGAACTCCTATCGGACGTAAGTCACCAATGACACCTTGGGGCAAGAAGGCTATGGGTGTTAGAACTCGTAAGCATAAGAACAAGAGCAATAAATATATTGTTCGTAGCCGTAACGGCAAGTAGATGAAAGGAGATAGGAAAAATGAGTCGTAGTTTGAAAAAAGGCGCATTCGTTGATGAAAGCTTATTGAAAAAAGTTGATGCTATGAATAAGAGCGGCAAAAAAGAAGTAATTAAGACTTGGTCACGTCGTTCAACTATCTATCCATCATTCTTAGAACATACATTTGCTGTTCATAATGGAAAAGAATTCATTCCAGTTTATGTTACAGAAGATATGGTTGGCCACAAGTTGGGTGAATTTGTTCCAACAAGAAAATTCGGTGGTCATACTGATGATGACAGAAAGGCTTAATTGGGAGGAATAAATCATGGAAGTAAAGGCAGTAGCTAAAAACGTCCGTTTGACTCCTAGAAAAGTCAGACTTGTATTAGACTTAGTCAGAGGCAAGGATGTTAAGGAAGCATTGGCAATCTTGAAGTACACACCAAGAAATACAGCACCTGTTGTTAGTAAATTGATTAAATCTGCAGTTGCTAATGCTACAAACAATCATCAAATGAATGAAGAAAAGTTATATATTAAGGCTATCTATGCTGATGAAGCAAGAGTCTTAAAACGTTGGATGCCAAGAGCTAAAGGTTCTGCATCACAAATCTTAAAGAGAAGCAGCCACATCACAGTTGTGGTTGATGAAAGAGAATAGGAGGAAGTAATATGGGTCAGAAAGTATCACCTGTTGGAATGCGTGTAGGCGTTATTCGTGATTGGGAATCAAGATGGTATGCTGAAAAAGAATACGGCGATTTACTACAAGAAGACGTTAAGATCCGTGAATGCCTATTCAGTGAATTAAAGGATGCTGCAGTAAGCAGAATCGAAATCGAAAGAAGCAAAAACAGTGTTCAGGTTTACATCAAAACTGCTCGTCCGGGTGTTATTATCGGCACTGACGGTGACAGAGTTGAAAAGTTAAAGAAGAAACTTGAAAAGATCACTTCCGGTAAAAAGGTTAATATCAAGGCAGTTGAAATTGCTAACCCTGATTTAGATGCTAAATTAGTTGCCAGATCAATTGCTGACCAGTTGGAAGGAAGAGCTTCATTCAGAACTGCTCAGAAAAAAGCAATTCAAAAGACAATGAGAGCCGGAGCAAAAGGAATCAAGACTTCTGTTTCAGGCAGACTTGGTGGTGCAGATATTGCCAGAGCTGAAGGATATTCAGAAGGCGTTGTACCATTACATACAATCAGAGCTGACATTGATTTCGCTAAGGAAAATGCTATGACTACTTATGGTATTCTTGGCGTTAAGGTTTGGATTTGCCGCGGTGAAGTATTAAAGGGCGAAATGGTTAAAGAACCTGAAGCACCTAAGTTTGCCGGTCCGAGAAATGACAGACGCAGAAACAATCGTAATGATCGCTCAAAGAAAAACGAAAAGGCTAATGTTGAAACAACAGTAGCTGCAGAGAAAAAGGAGGTTGCTGAATAATGTTAACACCAAAGAGAACAAAATACAGAAGACCTCATAGAATCAGTTACGAAGGTCGCTCAAAGGCCGGAAGAGAAGTAACTTTCGGTCAATTCGGCTTAGTTGCTGAAGAAGGTGCATATATTACTAATAACCAGATTGAAGCTGCCCGTGTTGCTATGACTCGTTATATGAAACGTGGCGGAAAAGTTTGGATCAAAATTTTCCCACATATGGCAAAAACCAAGAAACCATTGGAAGTACGTATGGGTTCTGGTAAGGGTGCTCCAGAAGGATGGGTTGCACCAGTTCAGGCAGGAAGAGTTCTGTTTGAAGTTGGAGATGTCGATGAAGCAGTGGCAAGAGAAGCTTTACGTTTAGCTTCACACAAATTGCCGGTTAAAACTCGCTTCGTTGTAAAAGGACAGGAGGAAAAATAGTTTATGAAGAAAATGGAAGAAATTCGTCAACAGTCAAGTGAAAACTTATTAAAACAAGTTGATGATTTAAAACAGGAACTATTTGACTTACGTTTCCAACAAGCTACTGGCAACTTGGAAAATCCAGCTCGCATTAGAGAAATCAGAAAGACTATTGCGCGCATTAAAACAGTTTTGACAGAACGTCAAAATCAGGATTAAGGAGGATCTAGAAAATGGAAGAAAGATCAACTCGTAAGGTTTACCGTGGTGTAGTTGTCAGCAATAAGATGGACAAGACAATTGTTGTTGAAGTTGCTAATGCTAAAAGACATGCAATGTACGGTAAACGTGTAAAGAATTCAACAAAGTTTGTTGCTCATGATGAAAACAACGTTGCTAATGAAGGCGATGTAGTAACAATTATGGAAACAAGACCATTATCTGCTACTAAACGCTTCCGTTTATTAGAAGTTGTTGAAAAGGCACAAGTGTTATAGGAGGTAAAGCTAAATGATTCGTAATGAAACTCGTTTAAAGGTTGCCGATAACACAGGCGCAAAAGAATTATTAGTAATCCGTTGTTTAGGCGGTTCAAATCGTAAAACTTCAACTGTTGGTGATGTTGTAGTTTGTGCTGTTAAAAGCGCTACTCCAAATGGAACAGTTAAAAAGAGCGATGTTGTAAAAGCAGTTATCGTTAGAACTACTTACCCTGTAAGAAGAGAAAACGGTACATATATCAGATTTGATGATAATGCTGCTGTAATTATTAAAGATGACAAGTCACCAGTGGGGACACGTATCTTCGGCCCTGTAGCTAGAGAAGTTAGAGATGCTGAATATACAAAGATTGCTTCCCTTGCTGCTGAAGTATTATAGGAGGCAACTTATGAAGATTAAAAAAGGTGATAAAGTTCAGGTAATTACTGGTCATGAAAAAGGCGTGATCGGTGAAGTATTAGCTGTTTACCCTGCAGAACATAAGGTAGTTGTTGAAGGTGTTCATATCTTGAAGAAACATATGAAGCCGACTGCAGCTAATCCAGATGGTGGTATCATTTCTAAAGAAGCTCCAATCGACATTTCTAATGTAATGGTATACGATACAAAGGAAAAGGTTGCCGGTAGAGTTGGCTATCGTTTTGAAGATGGCAAGAAAATCAGATACAACAAAAAGACTAAGTCTCAAAAAGAAATCAAAATTACTAAGAAATAAGGAGGAGAAAGATGAACCGTTTAAATCAAAAATACAATGATGAAATCGTTAATAAATTGATGGAAAAGTTCAATTACTCTTCTGTCATGGAATGCCCAAAGTTAGTAAAAATCGTTATTAACATGGGTGTAGGCGATGCAATTGCTAATCCAAAGGCTTTGGAAGAAGCTGTAAGTGAAATGACAGCAATCGCAGGCCAAAAGCCGGTAATTACTAAAGCAAAGAAGTCAATTGCTAACTTCAAATTAAGAGAAGGAATGAGCATTGGCTGTAAAGTAACATTAAGAGGCGAAAGAATGTATGATTTCTTCGATAAATTAGTAACAATCGCTTTGCCACGTGTTCGTGACTTCAGAGGTGTTAGCAGAACTGCATTTGACGGCAGAGGAAACTATACTTTAGGCGTTAAAGAACAAACAATTTTCCCTGAAATTAATTACGATAAGGTAACTATTACCAGAGGAATGGACATTGTTGTTGTTACAACTGCAAAGACAAATGAAGAGGCATATGCTTTATTAGAAGCATTAGGAATGCCTTTCGCAAAGTAGGAGGATGAGGAATTATGGCAAAGAAGTCAATGATTAATAAAGCACATGCTACTCCAAAGTATTCTACAAGAGCATATACCAGATGCGAACGTTGTGGAAGACCTCATTCAGTATTAAGAAAATATAAGTTGTGCCGTATTTGCTTCAGAGAATTAGCTTATAAGGGCGAAATTCCGGGAGTTAAGAAGGCTAGTTGGTAAAAGGAGGAAAACACTATGTCATTTACAGATCCAATTGCTGATATGCTTACACGTATTAGAAATGCTGTTTCAGCTAAACATGATAGTGTAATCATTCCTTGCAGCAAAGAAAAACTTGAAATTGCAAAAATTTTAAAGTCAGAAGGTTTTATTACTGATTACACTGTTGAAGGTGAAACAAAGAAAAACATCGTTATCACTTTAAAATACACTGAAAACGGTAAGAAAGCCATCACCGGCTTAAAGAGAATTTCTAAACCAGGCTTACGCGTATATGCTAAGGCTGACGAACTTCCAAGAGTTTTAAACGGTTTAGGAATTGCGATTATTTCTACATCAAAAGGTTTATTAACTGATAAAGATGCTAAATTAAAAGGCGTTGGCGGCGAAGTAGTTGCTTACGTTTGGTAGAATAAAGAGAGGAAAAAGACAATATGTCACGTATCGGAAATAAGACGATTACCATTCCGGCAGGTGTTGAAGTTACAGTAGCTGCTGGCAATGAGGTGACTGTTAAAGGTCCAAAGGGCACTTTAACTCGTCAATTCAGTAATTTAATTGAAATTTGCGTTGAAGGTACACAAATTACCTGCAAACGCCCTAACGATGAAAAGGTAACTAAGCAATTACACGGAACAACCAGAGCTTTATTACATAATATGGTTGTAGGTGTTTCAGAAGGATTCCAAAAGAATTTGGTAATTGAAGGTGTTGGTTACAGAGCATCGGTTGCTAATAATACATTAACATTAAATATCGGTTATTCTCATCCGGTTACAATCGTAGCTGAAGAAGGATTAACAATCGAGGTTCCAAAGAACCAGGAAATTATTGTTAAGGGTATTGATAAACAAAGAGTTGGCGAATTAGCAGCTAACATTCGTGCAGTCAGAAAACCTGAACCTTATAAAGGAAAAGGTATTGCTTACAAGGGTGAACACATCCGTCGTAAGGAAGGTAAGACTGCTGCTTCAGGCAAGTAGGAAAGGAGATTTGATTTATGATTAACAATACAAATAAAAATGAAGAAAGAATTCGTAGACATCTCCGCGTTCGTACAAAGATTTCAGGAACAGCTGAAACTCCTCGTTTAAACGTTTTCCGTTCAAATTCACATATTCATGCTCAGATTATTGATGATACAACAGGTACAACATTAGTCAGTGCAAATTCAGTTGAAATGAAACTTGAAAACGGTGGAAACGTCGAAGCAGCTAAACTTGTTGGAGCAGAGCTTGCTAAGAGAGCATTAGAAAAGAATATTACAACTGTCGTATTTGACCGTGGCGGTTATGTATATCATGGCAGAGTTCAAGCATTAGCAGATGCAGCTAGAGAAGCCGGATTACAATTCTAATAGGAGGAGAAACAATGTCAGAAATGGAAAATAAAGTTGAAGAAGTTACTGAAGTTGCTTCTCAACCAGTTGAAACACTTGAAAAAACAGAAAAGAAAACTCGTCGCTTTGAAAAGGACAGAAAATTCAAGAGAAATGACCGTCCTGAAAAGGAATTTGAAGAAAGAGTTGTTAAGATCAATCGTATCACTAAAGTAGTTAAGGGTGGTAGAAGAATGAGATTTGCAGCTTTAGTTGTTGTAGGTGACAAGAAGGGTCGTATCGGTTTTGGTACCGGTAAGGCTAAGGAAGTACCTGATGCAATTAAGAAAGCTACTGAAATGGCAACAAAGAATGTTAAGAGAGTATCACTTGTTGATAACACATTACCGCATGAAACTGTTGGCGTTTACGGAGCTGCTAAAGTTGTCTTACGTCCGGCAGCTACAGGTACCGGTGTTATCGCCGGTGGTCCGGTTAGAGCTGTCTTAGAATTAGCTGGCGTAACTAACGTTATCTCAAAATGTTTAGGCTCAAGAACTCCTATCAACTTAGTTAGAGCTACAGTTAGTGGATTAGAATCAATGGTAACTATCGAAGAAGTTGCTAAGGTTAGAGGCAAGAAGCCAACTGAAATTCGTTACTAGGAGGTAGTCTTCAATGAAATTACATGAATTAAAATATACTGAAGGATCAAGAAAAGACGGCTTCAGACTTGGAAGAGGTCACGGAAGTGGTAATGGTAAGACTTCCGGCAAAGGTAACAAAGGACAAAAGGCTAGAAGTGGTGGAATGGGTAAATTAGGCTTTGAAGGTGGACAGACACCTTTAGCAAGACGTTTACCAAAACGTGGATTTACTAATTTCACTCGTAAAGAATATGCAATCGTAAATCTTGATCAATTGAACAGATTTGCTGATGGTACTGAAGTTACAGTAGAATTATTAAAGGATACAGGTATCGTAAAAGATTTAAAATGCGGAGTTAAGATTTTAGGTGATGGAGAACTTGATAAGAAATTAGTTGTTAAGGCTAACAAGTTTACAAAATCTGCTGCTGCAATGATTGAAAAAGTTGGCGGAAAAGCAGAGGTAATCTAATATGTTTAAGACCGTTATCTCCTTATTTAGAAATAAGGAAACTCGCCAGAGAATTTTGTTTACTTTAGCAATGTTATTAGTATTCAGAATTGGTGCTGCAATCACAATTCCTGGAATTGACACATCTAAATTAATATCTGGCTTGTCATCAAATGCCTTAATCACCATGATGAATATTATGGGTGCCGGAAGCTGGCAAACATTCTCAGTATTCTCAATGGGTGTTGGTCCATACATTACTGCAAGTATCGTAATCGAACTATTGGCTATGGATATTATTCCGCCTCTAGCTGAAATGCAGAAAGATGGACAGAAAGGTCGTCAAAAACTAGACCAAATTACTCGTTATACCGCTGTAGTTTTGGGCTTTGTTCAAGCTTATACCTTAACAATGACATTTGATAAGGCTTACGGTATTTTGGTAGATAACAGTACAACATCATATTTATATATTGCTACTATTTTAACTGCTGGAACATTCTTACTTGTTTGGATTGGTGACAGAATCGCTGCTTACGGTATCGGTAACGGTATTTCAATGATTATCTTCGCCGGCATCGTCGCAAACCTTCCATACCAGTTCACAAGTTCGTTTGCACAGTTGGTAACATCTGCTGCAGGCGGTTCTGAATTATTTACCGGTATTATTGAATTTAGCTTACTGGTTGTCTTGTATATAGCTATTATCATCTTAGTTATCTTTACATCAACCGCAACTCGTAAGATTCCGATTCAATACACTTCCAACTCTTCTCGCAGAGGCGGAAAAGATACAAACTATTTACCATTAAAGATAAACAGCGCATCTGTTTTACCGGTAATCTTTGCTTCAACTGTATTAGTGGCTCCGAGAACTATCATGTCACTAATCAGTTCAGCGTCATTCTTTAAATCATCAGATTTTACAAATACTCTTGTAAATATATTTGATTACATCTCAGACTTTACAAAACCTGGTGGACTGATTATTTATGTGGTATTAATATTCGCCTTCACTTATTTCTACACTAATTTACAAGTTGACCCTGAAAAGATAAGTGAAAACTTAAAGAAGAACGGTTCGTATATTCCTGGTGTAAGACCGGGTACTGAAACAAAGGATTATGTTTCAAAAGTATTAAATCGTATCACATTCTTTGGTGCAATATTCTTATGCTTTATCGCAGCATTACCATATTTGTTAAGTATGTTCACTAATATCCCTAGTACCATTTCTATGGGCGGAACATCAATCATCATCGTTGTCGGTGTCGCTCTGGAAACAGTAAAAGACTTAGAAGATAAATTAAATCAACAGCGTGAATATCGCGGATTCGGAAAGAGGTAGTCATGTTAAAGATGTTGATTATGGGCCCTGCTGGAGCGGGCAAAGGCACAATGTCAGAATTGATTGCTTCAAACTTCAAGGTTGCTCATATATCTTCCGGAGATATGTTTAGAGAAGAAATTAAACATCAAACTCATTTGGGACTTCAAGCTAAGAGTTATATAACTCAAGGCTTACTAGTCCCAGATGAAGTGACCATATCTATGGTTGAAAATCGTTTGAAAAAAGATGATTGCCAAAACGGTTATTTATTGGATGGCTTCCCAAGATCATTAGCCCAGGCAGAGGCAATTGATGATTTTGGAATTAATGTGGTTATTAATTTACAGATTGAAGAACACTTACTGGTTGACCGTATCGTTTTTAGAAGAATTTGCCAACAATGCGGTACAATCTACAACATTAAGTTGAATCCAATCGAGAATGCCGAAATCTGTCCAAAATGCTGTGGCAAACTGTATCAGAGAAATGATGATACTTATGAAAAATTGATGGTAAGATTAAATGCTTATCGTGAAGAAACCAAACCGGTAATTGATTATTATCGCAGCAAAGGTATCGTTTATGATGTAGATGCAGGTCAGACAATCGATGATGTCTATAAACAAATCGAAAGTATCTTGAAAAATGTAGCGGAGGAAGAAACTAAGTAATGGCAGATAAGCAAGATGTTATCGAATTTGAAGGCATTGTGGAAGAAACCCTTCCAAATGCTCAATTTAAAGTGAAATTACCCAACGGACATGAGGTATTGGCCCACGTTTCTGGTAAAATCCGTATGAATTACATTCGCATTTTACCGGGTGATCGTGTCACTATTGAAATTTCACCATATGATTTAACACGTGGGCGTATAACGTTCAGACACAAATAGTCTAGGAGGAAAAACTATGAAAGTTAGACCATCAGTAAAACCAATTTGTGACAAATGCCGTGTTATTAAGCGTAAAGGACGCGTCATGGTTATTTGTGAAAATCCTAAACACAAACAAAGACAAGGTTAATTGGAGGAAAAGGAAATATGGCTCGTATAGCTGGTATTGATATTCCACGCGATAAGTGTGTTGGAATTGCTTTAACTTATATTTATGGTATCGGTTCTACAACTGCAAAGCAGATTTGCCAAGCAGCTAATGTTGATCCATCAATCAGAGTAAAGGATTTAACTGATACTCAAGAAAATGCATTACGTTCTGAAGTCGACAAGATCAAAGTTGAAGGCGACTTGAGAAGAGAAACAAGTTTAAATATTAAGCGTTTAATGGAAATCGGTTGTTACAGAGGTGTTAGACACCGTAAGGGACTTCCGGTTCATGGACAAAGAACTAAAACAAATGCACGTACACGTAAAGGACCACGTCGTACTGTAGCTAATAAGAAGAAATAGTAAACGGAGGTAATATTATATGGCAGGAAATAAGAAAACAACTGTAAGAAAACGTAAAGTTAGAAAGAATATTGCCCGTGGTGTTGCTCATATTCATTCTACATTCAATAACACAATCGTTACAATTTGTGACGAAAGTGGAAATGCTGTTGCATGGTCATCTGCTGGAGCATTAGGATATAAGGGATCTCGTAAGTCTACTCCATTTGCTGCTCAACAGGCTGCTGAAGCTGCTGCTAAGGCTGCTGTTGATCATGGTATGAAGACTGTAGACGTTAATGTTAAAGGTCCAGGTCCAGGAAGAGAAGCTGCCGTAAGATCATTACAGGTAGCTGGATTAGAAATTAGTTCAATCAATGATGTAACTCCTATTCCTCATAATGGTTGTCGCCCACCTAAACGTCCACGCGGCTAAAAAATAGGAGGAATAGTTGATGCAACAATTTGAAAGACCCGATTTTACAATTGAACAATATGTTGAAGATGAACATTACGGAAAGTTTGTACTTTCTCCATTAGAAAGAGGCTTTGGTACAACAATCGGTAATGCGATTAGAAGAGTATTATTGGCATCTATGCCAGGTGGAGCTGTTTACTCAATTAAAGTAGACGGTGTGTACCACGAATTTACAGCTATTCCAGGAATTGTTGAAGATGTTACAGCAATTATCTTAAACATCAAGAATTTAATTCTAGCAATCGATGATGATGAATCATATACTTTAAGAATCAACGCTGTAGGGGAAACAACAGTTACTGCTGGTGATATTATCTGTCCTACAGGTGTTAAAGTGCTTAATCCAGATTTAGTTATCTGCCACATTGCTGAAGGCGGTAAACTGGAAATGGAATTAAGAGCTAGAAAAGGCAGAGGTTATTTGAGTTCAGATGAAAATAAGGCAATTTATCAAGGTTCATCTCAAGGACTTGGTACAATATATACTGACTCAATTTTCACTCCTGTTAAGAAAGCTTCTTTTGAAGTAAATCCGACCCGTGTTAAACAAAATGCTAAGTATGATAGCTTAACATTGGAAGTTTGGACAAACGGATCAATTCTTCCTCAAGAGGCTGTAGCATTAGCAAGTAAGATTTTAATTGAACATTTACAAATTTTAACAACAATCAAGGAAGGTATGGGAGAGTTAGGCAGTTTAATCAAGGATAATACCGCAGATGATACTGTTAAGGGAACTAACATGCCTATTGAGGATTTGGATTTGACAGTTCGTTCTTACAATTGTTTGAAACGTGCTGGAATTGAAAACGTAGATGAATTAACTCAACGTACAGAAGATGAAATGCTAAGAATCAGAAATCTTGGAAAGAAGTCTTTCAAAGAAATTAAAGAAAAACTTCAAGCAATCGGTAAGAGCTTCTCTCAAACTGATGCGTAGAAATTATTAAGGAGGAAAACCTGAAATGCAAAATCGTAAATTAGGACGCAAGGCTGACCATCGTAAAGCTTTATTCCGTAACCTAGCAACTGACATGATTGTTTACGGTAAGATTAATACAACTGAAATGAAAGCTAAGGAATTAAGAACAATTGTTGATGAATTAGTTACTTTAGCAAAGAAAAATGACTTACATGCTCGTCGTCAGGCAGCAAGTTTTGTAAAGAATGTTGTTGCTGATAAGAGCACAGGTAAGACAGCTTTACAAAAGCTATTCGATGAAATTGGACCTAAATTCGCTGATGTTAATGGTGGTTACACTCGTGTAGTAAAGACTAACGTTAGAAAAGGCGATGGTGCTCCAATGGCATACATTGAATTTACAAAGTAGTTTTATATAAAGGGTTGTATTAACGCAACCCTTTTATATTGAGGTGAAAAAATGAAAACATTAAGAGAAGAAAAAATTGAAATCATTGATGCCGGTTATCAGGCACTTGATTGTCTAAATGAGGCACTGGTTAAACTGAATCAGGCTTCCGGTTTAGGTGTGGTTGATATTTTGGGCGGTGGTTTCTTTGCTTCAATATTAAAACGGGAAAAAATGAAGCAAGCCAACCAGTCAATAGAAAAAGCCAAAAGGGCATTAGTAAAGTTTAATGATGAATTGGATGATGTATATACTCAGGATGAGTACAGTATTGATACAGATGATTTTCTGAATACGGCAGATTGGCTGTTTGATAATATGATGGTTGATATTTTAGTTCAGCAAAGAATTGAAACTTCCAAGAAGAATATTAAAGAGGCGATTGATAAAGTACAAAGAATAATCAAAGCACTGGAAAGGCAAATATAAGACCCCATTGGGGTCTTTTTGTATTAAAATATGGCTTGATATGCATGAAAAATCGATATTTTCACAAATGTATAATAATAGGATAATCGTTATTGAAAAAATACCGGGTATTATAGAATATATATATATATATAAATATTAGAAATAAGATGATATAGCGTTGGGAAAATGAATTTGGTTTGACTGCTTATTTAATAATTGAAGAAAAAAAGCAATTATTTCATTTCAATAGTAATAATTGCTCATTTAATAAGCAGATAAACATAATAATTCCCATTCTATATCTAAAGATGTTAATACAATGGATAATACCGGTCAAAAGGGAGGATAGGTGGAAGATGAAAAAAGTTATCGTTTGTTTATTGGTTGTTATAATGTCAATTTGTCTGTTTGGTTGCGATAATAATAAGGAAAATAATGATGTGATTACCGCCAGTAAGCAATTATTTATGGATATTGATAAGAACATAGTCAAATCGGATAGCTTTGATTTCAAGTTAGATGAAAGTTACATAGTTAACTCGCCTGATGATAAATACACCTTCTATTACTACAAAGGTTACTTTACTTTTGAGAAAGAGGAAAAACTAAAAATCGATTATTTTGAAGCAAAACCGTCTAACTTTGATTATTTCTACGACGTATCTTTTAATTCAGGAAGTGACAAGTTTAGTGTGTTGATCTATCATGAAGATGCTTGTAGAACTGTTTTTGTCACAAATAATACTTTCGAGAATATTAGTGAGCAAATGGCCTATTGTTTTGAATTTGTTATTGCTTCATACAATGATTATATTGAAGAACCATTCTTTTCGGAAAGCAGAGAGCGATTTGATGAAAATATGAAAGATTTAACTGTAAATGTCAATTAAAAAATGTAGATTTTTGGCGGTTAAAAATGTAGATTTTT